>JAEUSQ010000006.1 GCA_016788705.1 Bacteroidetes Order II. bacterium | reverse complement strand
GGCAGCACCCAGACACGTTAAGTAGGCTAAATAGATTCCCGTTTTCGCGACCATGACGTACTCGGCACTTAGAAGCCCGCCATGCCCAACTTGTTTGGGCATCCAAGACACGCCCAAACATGGTTCGTGGTTAATCGAGTTCTCGGCGTTACCTCGTCAATGCTTGGATCGTCGTCTTGAAACGATAGACATGCCTGAAAAAGAAGCACTTGCTTGGCAAGACCAACATAATGATGAAGCCATCAAAATCAGCTGGTCATTTACAACAGAATCGGCCAGAAGCAAGCTCAAAAACAGGTACGCCAGCGCCCAAAAAATACAATGACACAAATTAAAACGTTAAAGCAGGAAGATTATTAACCTGATGGGCGAGCAGGCAAAAAAATACTATTTCCGAATCTGAGGGGGCGGGGAATGTCAGATTGTATATAAGTAGTGGCAAAGTTTGATTCAATACAGCTTTTTTGTACCTTCTCTAACCTTTCAAAAACTTCGTTCAAATATTATCATAAGGAGGATAACGAAATGATTTTTGCCTTCACTCTTGTAGAACTTTTGGTTTGTATTGTAATGATTGGAATTTTGGCCGCAGGAGCTATTGCCGTCTTTAGCGGTAGCCTTTGAGGCTTTTCTGGTTAGACGCAAAACATCAATTTATCATTAGCATTAAACCACATCTAAATCATGCCTAATCTACGAGGGTGGGTGTTCTTTTTATGTTTTGTATCCCCCTTACTTCTTAAATCTCAATCCAATCTACCACCCAGTTTGTCTAAAGGCTTGGTTATGCACTTCTCCTTTTCGGCTCAAAACCGTCAAGGAACGCAGATTCGTGCGGATAACAACCCCAACTTGAAGGGTGCGTTTGAAGGCTCTGCCGATATTTCCTCGAAAACGATGTTTGGGGATGCCTTAATGATTGGTGGTTCTAAAAAACCGGGCAGGCTAAAAATTCCCTATGCCTCTCATTTAGCCCTTAAACCACCCTTTACCCTCAGTTTTTGGGCAAAACTCAATCATTTCAGTCCTCAAGACAACTTCACCCCTAACAAAGGCGGCATTCATGCGGTGTATGCCCACGCCGAGCATGGGCGCGGCTTCTGGACCAGATTAGACGGACTTGGGCGCGACTTTCGGTTTATTGCCTCGAACGATACTAAGGTAAACAAAGAACCCACCTCCAGTTTCGAACTGTTTATGCCTTTTCTAAAGCCCAACGTACCTTTCCACTATGTGGTTCGAGTGGAGCCAGCAGAAGGCAACAAAAGCCGTTATCAGGTCTTTATAAATGGCCTACCCCGCGAGCAATTTCCAAACATCTTCACCTCGGAAGGCCCCAATAATTTTGAGGATTACCAACTCCCCATCTCCATCGGAGCCTTTGGAGAAAAAATGGACTGGGCAATAGATGGGGCAATAGACGAAGTGCGTTTATATAACCGCCCCATTAGCAATACCGAGGTCTTACTTTTGGCCAATCGGCACGAAAGCCAAGGAACCCCTCCGTTTGCCGAAGTCTGGAAGCCCGAAGCCGTGTTTTGGGGTGTTATACTGGGTCTTGTAGGAATGGGAGGACTGAGTACGTGGTGGCATTTTTGGACCAAGCGCACCGTTAAACACGCCCAAGAAAAAGAAATCCGAGAGATCAATACCCAACACGATCTCATACGAAAAGAAGAACAAATAAAGACAGATCAGGCACTCTTGAGCGTTAAATCAGCCTTTCAGCAAGAAATCTTGGACTTCAAATCGGCGCTTCAAGAAGCCCATAAGTCTTTGGATAGTAAAAATGCAGAGGTCTTTCGCTTAAATGAGGAAGTCTTTAGGCTAAATTCTTTGATAGCGACCCTCCGGGGAACTCCTCTCAGTTCGGAAGAATGGGAAGCGTGGGCCGCCGATAAACTGAAGTTGGTTCCCTTTGCCGAAGCTCCGCCTACCTTGCAGCCAAGCACAACCAATGACCCCATTGGTCTGCTATTCTTTTTGATCAGCGAAAAATTGCACCAAATACAATCCGGCAAATCTGAGGAGCCCATCACCAGAGAACGGAAATTCTGGACGATGGCTACGGAACTTTCCATTGATCAATGGAGGACGGTTCTAACAAACGCCGAAAAATCGGACGATATGCGAGTAACGGGCATAAGCGGGCTTGGTATCTTGGTTACCCACATCATCAGAGGCTGTTTTTTCCGGTACTTGGTTTACTGTGATTCCCTACCCAATAATGAACTTATTGCAAAACTGTTTGGGATGAGTGCTGCGTCTGCTCGTAAAGAAATTGCTGGGATTTGCGATTTATTTAAGGTAAAAGACCTACAAGAACTTTTTAACGCCTGTAACCAACAATACGTAAAGAAATTGGTTGAAAAACAGAAAAAATAGAGACTATCCTTCGATTTTACCCGTCTTAAGCCCACATTTGCCCTCCAAATCCCACATTTGCCCTCTAAATTGTGAACAAAATGGAGGGTATTTTCTTGGAGAGACACATGGCCTTTCATACTTTATGGTTGCCTACCATAACAAAACTGGAAGCCATGAAAAAAGTTGCTACCCTCTATTTTTCGTTTCTATTCATGCTCTTTATGGGCGGTTTAGAGCCGCTTCATAGCCAAGCCGCGTATAAAATTGGTGTCACCCTGCACCGACAAACGGCCCAAAAAGCAACAGACTTGGCTCCTTATTTAGACCGAATTGCTGCCGAAATGGCATCCGGAAAGCCCCATCGGACGTGGCAAGGTGGAAGCCTACGTGCATTGGTACAATTGGAGGTTTCTTGGACTCATACAGAACCATCGCCCCAGAAATATGACTTCCGGTTCTACCAAGATTTTGCGAGGCTCTGTGAGCAAAAAGGACTGTATTGGAGCGTATTGCTTAGTCCACATTATTTGCCCGAATACATCCAGACCAAATATGCGTCTGATTTTATAACGTATGCCGATGACAGCCGGGTGCCTGAATACGATTCTTTTTTACGCCTCAGTCCCAGTTCTGCCGTTTGGGGAAACGAAATTGCCGAATGGATCCGAGCGTTCATCCGTGCCATGCAAAACGATGGTGGCATTAATCATTTTGCCACTGGAACCATTGGCGACTTGTTACTGGGAAACGAACTTATGTATCCAGTAACCGGAAAACTAAGCACCTTCGATAATGCTACCCAAGCTGCTTGGCGAAAGTTCAAAAATGACCCTTTTGCCGTTCTACCTCGAACTATCCCACCCACAACCGAAGTTTTTACCTTTCGGGCAAACGAGTTGAGCAATGCCATCGCAACAATGGTGACAACAGCAGATGAGACCTTACAGGCCCTTAAGGTGACGAATGTGGCCATTTCCAGTAAAACGTTTAGCTACTACTTCCCGCCCCGTTCCACCTATTCCGGTTGGTGGGGCGATCAAGGCGCAGGTTATACCGCAACTTCCGTCCGCAAATTGGATGAGGTGTTTAGGGGTGTCTTTGCGACCGATAGTTACCCTGCCAAGGATGCAGTACCCGACATGCCCGCCTACTTTCGAACGAGTGCCAAGCTTGCCCGAACCTTGGTAAAACGCTCGCTTTACATCTCGGAATTGATGATCTCGGAGTCCTGCCATTGCGGGAAGCCCAGTCAAGCGGAGGTTTATGACATGATGATGCAGGGTATCCGCGACTACGGGGTGACAATGTATAGCTTTTATGCCCTGAACGATGAACGCGACTATTACCGAATAGACGAAGCGGCAATGGCCGGACTTAAACAGGTTTTTGATGAGGTTAGCGCCGCCTCAGTAGCCATAGATTTAGAAAGACCTTCCACCCAACCCCGTTTGTTCGAGGTCTTTCCCAATCCGGCACAATCTCAAGTGCATATTCGCTTAGAATCGGCAACACCTCACACCACACTCACGCTCTTTGATCTCCTCGGGCGCAAAATATTGGAAAAAACGACCTCCGAAACGTCATTTACCATAGAGCCAAATCAGTACCGCCTATCGGCAGGTGTGTATTGGATACAGGTGAACCAAGGAACCAAACGTCAAACCCACCAAGTGACCCTCCTACGCTGAGTTTTTTGAAATAACGAACAAACACGACGCGACGAAGAATCTCTGTGGTGTGGCTTTTTCTACCCTAAAGACCGGATTTAATGAAGAAAACCTTTCTCTCCCTCCTGCTGCCGCTTGTTTTTGCGGCGTGCGATAGTGGCAACCCCTCGCCGGAGGCGACCACCCCCACCAGCCACGCGATGAAGGCCGAGTGGGCAGGCGTGTGGCAGTATAAGGATGGGGCTTTCCAGTACGACCTCCACTTGACTCTGCCGAATGGCTACCGATTTTTCACCACCCATGTGGCTACTGACAAACGATGGTACGAAGATTGGGGCACCGTCGCGTTTGATGCGCCCGATGCCGCCACACCCGACCGCTACCCGATGGCCTTCACCCGCATTGATGCCATTGGGTTGGATGGAGTGCAGGTGAACCCTTTTAAAACGGGCGAAAAATGGCAATGGAATGTCACGTTTATGAAGGACTCGTTGCTGATTGCCACCAATTGCCAACCTTATACCTACTGCCGCACACCTGTTTACGTTCGTTCAAAAAAATCTTCATCCCCTAACCAAGCGCCACCTCATGCGCCCTAAACACCTAAATTCATGAAAAAACTATTTTTTAGTCTCGTTCTTCTTTTTCCGGCGCTTGCCAATGCCAAAGCTTGGCGCGTGGACAATACGGGCAACCCAGCGGCACAGTTTACGACACTGGGTGCGGCGATTGCGGCCAGCACCGTAGCAGCCGGGGATACCCTCTACATCTATGGCAGCGCGGCTTCCTATGGTTCAGTGGCGGTGAACAAACGCTTGGTGATGCTATTTATTTTATGAATTTTCACAAATAAAATTACTCATTAAATCATAAAATTGTATGAAATACCTCACATTACTACTCGTTTTATTGTTTGGAAGCGCTTTTGCTTCAGCGCAATCAAAATTTTCGTCAGGCTACTATTCGCCAACGGGAAGTACCAATACGTGTGGATATCTAGGCTGGCTTGGATATAGCAGTAACTATGGTGGTTATCATCTAGCGCAAGACATGTGCTTGCCCTTGGGGGCTAGTGTCTATGCCATCACCGATGGTATTGTTGTTCAATCTCGAACCAATGTTGGGGGGTATGGTTGTGACGGCAACTGTAGTGGCGGTGCTGTTCTTGTCAAGCACACCGCAGGCAACGGTAAAGTTTTTCATGCACTTTATGGACATTTAGACCAGCCCATTGCAACAGGTACAACGATCGCTGGAGGGCAAGTTATCGGTAAAGCAAACAACTGGAACCCGCCGCACGTTCACTTTGGGATTATCCCATCCGAAACATTACCCGGCAATCCATGGGATGGTTATACGACAAACAAGTCCGTTTTACAAGGATTTGTAAATCCTATGCTGTTTTTAAGCGAGAATCCTGCTGGTATAACTAGCACACGTTTATCAACTCCAACCATTAGCTCTCCTGCCAACAATGCCATATTTGAGCCAACTGATGCAGTCACTTTGAAATGGGGAGCCGTTTCTAATGCAACGATTTACCGAATCCAAGCCGTCAAATGTCAAGGAACGACTATGCCCGTCTTTAATGCAGAAACCGGGTTCGACACAACAAGCTTTTATTATAACGAAACGACAACCAGTACCTCGCTAACACTGAACAACATTGGGACAAATGACCTTTGCTACATCGTTCGTGCAGGATCAACAACCATCCAGAATTCATTATATTCGTCTCCTCGTAAATTTAGGTTGCGCTTAGAAGCTCCGCTACAGAATTCACCCGTAAATAATGCGGAAATTTTTTCTAATTCGGTGTCTTTTGATATTTGGAAATCCGCCAAAACGAGCAACGTCAGAATCCAAATTGCGCCTCAAGGTAGTTCCTTCAGTCAAGAAAATGGATTTGCCACTCAATCCTTGGTTGTTGATCAAGCGTTTACGAGCAGCTCTTATACTTGGAATAATGTAGTTCCTGGTACATATGAAGTTGCGTTTCGGGCAGGATCCGATCTGTACTACCAAAGCCAGTTTAGTGCTAAGCGTACCATTATTGTACGGGGTCCTCGATTGGCGACACCAATCATTGTATCGCCGTTGCCGAATGCTACAGTCAATTTGAATGTTCCCGTAACCATTACAGCCGATGTCAAAGCAACAACTCACCGCATTCAGGTTTCGGAAAACCCAAGTTTTAATGAGGAAAGTGGCCTGTCGAATTTGGTTTTTGAATCGGCCTTTACAGGTAACACCTTTACATGGACTCCCGTTGGCCTTGCTTTACCAAAAACTGTTTTTATCACCGTGCGCTCTGGAAGTGAAGCTATTTACCATTCAAAATTCGCTTTGCCAATCCAGATTACGGTCGTGGATGAGCCTAAAGTCGTTTTGACCACGGGGTGTAATGGTGAAGTCAGCTTTGCGGGATCTAGTCAATTTGGAACGCTTCCCAATACACGAACCTGCCAGATCAACAACATTGGTACTAAAAATGCCAATTTGAAAATAGATAAATTGCCTCAATACTTCAATGTCCCTGATGATTTTAGTGTTACTTATGGTACAAACGCGAAGCCCACCTTCTCGCTCAAAAACACCAACACGGCAGGAACCTTAACTGAAACCATCACTTACACTATTAACGGCAATGAAGGTACATTGACTCTTCAGTTGATTGCCATTGTTACACCGATATTATATGAATTATGGGGTTTTGCAAAGGAGAATGGATCGGCGCTTTTAAACTACAAAGCACAGCTTTTCAACGTACGAACAGGCGCTATGCTGAAAGATCAGGACGTGGTTAACGCACAAGGCAATTGGGGTTGGATTGATATACCGCATTTGGATGATGAGGTGGAGGTTCGGTTTTCAAAAAACGGTTATACCTTCACTCCAAATAATATCAAGTACTTAGTGAGATCCAATACCACGAACATTCAGGTTGTAGCGACTACCACCGCCACCCTCTCGGTTATGCCCGCCAAACAAACGGTGGTTGCGGGCGGTGGAAGTTCTACCTTTTCGGTGAGCATCACCAATAGCACTGGCACGCCAACTTGTGCTTCCAATGCCACATGGCTGACGGTCACGACCTGCTCGGCGACACAAGTAATTACACAAGCAGCCGCAAATACAGGCTCCTTACGTTCGGGAACGCTTACGGTCACCTTGGTTGGGGCAACAGGAAGCCCCGCGACGGTAACGGTTGAGCAAGCGGCTGCCACTGCCACGCCCACCCTCTCGGTTACACCCGCCAAACAAACGGTGGTTGCGGGTGGCGGAACTTCTACCTTTGCCGTGAGCATCACCAATAGTACTGGCACGCCTACTTGTGCTTCCAATGCTACATGGCTTACGGTCACGACCTGCTCGGCGACACAAGTAATTACACAAGCAGCCGCAAATACAGGAGCCTTGCGTTCGGGAACGGTTACGGTCACCTTGGCAGGAGCAACGGGAAGCCCCGCGACGGTAACGGTTGAGCAAGCGGCTGCCACTGCCACCCCCACCCTCTCGGTTATGCCCGCCAAACAAACGGTGGTTGCGGGTGGCGGAACTTCTACCTTTGCCGTGAGCATCACCAATAGCACTGGCACGCCTACTTGTGCTTCCAATGCTACATGGCTGACCGTCACCACCTGCTCGGCGACACAAGTAATTACACAAGCAGCCGAAAATACAGGCTCCTTGCGTTCAGGAACCGTTACCGTCACCTTGGCAGGAGCGGCGGGAAGCCCCGCGACGGTAACGGTTGAGCAAGCGGCAGGGGCCACGTCCAATGATCCGGCCTTGGTTATTGGCAATGCAAGCGGACGTATAGGACAACCTGTAAATCTACCTGTTTCCGTATCAAAATTTGTAGGAGTGGGTGCTATTACCCTAAAGGTTGTGTTCGATCCTTCTGTTTTAACGTTCAATTCCGTTACCAATGCACCAACAGGCATTACCTTCACAGCCAATGCGGTTAATGGGGTACTGACCCTCATCTGGTTCGACGCGACAGGTGGAAGCAACCTGATCAATATTGCAAGCGGGAAGCTATGCGACTTGGTGTTTACCTATAACGGTGGCACGGGGAGCGTCTCGGTGAATGCCGCACCAAGTGAAATCGCAGACAAAGATGGCAATAAGATGACGGTTGGTTATACGGCAGGCCAAGTTACCCTCGCGAAGGCATCGGTGGCCGGAAAAACGGTCTATGCCAGCACGTCCGCCACACCCCTTGTAGGCATGTCGGTTTCGCTTACCCCAAGTGGAGCTTCTGTCTTGAACGCGGTTTCGGGCGCGGATGGCAGTTTCCGGTTTGATAACCTACCGGATGGTGGTGCCGTTTTAAAATCAACAAAAACAGGTGGTTGGAACGAGGCGGCTAATGGAACAGATGCGTTTCAGGCGGCGCGATTGGCGGCAGGGCTTGGAAGTTTTAGCCCGCTACAACAATTGGCGGCAGATGTGAACAGCTCGGGATCGGTTAATGGGACGGATGCGTTTTTGATTGCCCGCCGTGCCGCTGGAACCATCGCCTCTTTCACCCGGGGCGACTGGGTGTGTGAGGAGAAAAATCTGACGATTACAGGCAATGACCAAACCTCGGATGTGAAGTGTTTGGCGGTTGGGGACGTAAATATGTCGTATGCGCCTACCGGATCGGCAAGCATCGCCCTAAACAAGACCGAAGTAGCCCGTTCGTTGACGCTTTCATCCATCAACATAGGCAAAGGTGCAACGAGTGCCGTGGTTCCGGTTACCGTAAAAGAGTTTACGGGGATTGGGGCAATAACGCTCAAAGTGGCCTTTAATACTTCTTTGATGTCTTTTAGTAAGGTATCTAATACACATAACGGACTTAGTTTTACCGCCAATGCCTCGAATGGCGTAGTAACCCTGATTTGGTTCGATGCCACAGGGGGGAGCAATCCGATCAACATCGCCGATGGCAAATTGCTGGATATTGAGTTTACGTTAAGCGGCCTCTCGAATGCAGGCCAAACGACAAGCCTAACGGTCAATAAATCAGCCTCCGAAGTTGCCGACACCAATGGCGATCCGCTAAGTGTGGCCTATACAGACGGGTTGGCCATCTTGACGAATGTGCAAGGAGAGGAGCTTCCTTCCGCGTTTGAAATTTCAGACATCTATCCAAACCCATTTAATCCCAGCACCACCATTC
>JAEUSQ010000005.1 GCA_016788705.1 Bacteroidetes Order II. bacterium | reverse complement strand
CTAAAACGACCTTCCGATTTTAACAAAACCATCTGGCAACGCTGACGAAATGCGTGGCTCTTGCCATTTCGATAGCCATGTTCCAGTTCTGCACGCTGTTTTGCGCTTAAATTGATCTCTAATTTTCTACCCATGTTTTTTCAGGGGTATTAAAATAGTAGTCAATTATTTTGTTCCCAATACTTAGTTGTTCCATTTCGAGCCTTTGTTTTGATGAAATGGGGTCAGGCCAGCGTTTTTTGAGGAGAAAATAGTGGGTTTAGCCCCCCTCTGTATTTTTACCTAAAAAATCAGGTTTCAACTGCCATTTTTGCCATTCTCTTTTTACTTCGTCTATCAATTGTTCTGGTGAAGGCAAATGCAATTGGTATTTGGAGGCAAAAATCTGCGTGTTGTTTTCGGGCACAGTGTAGCGTACAACCGCATCGTTTTTATCGGCGCATAACAAAACGCCAATGGTCGGATTCTCAAAGGCTTGTTTGATGTCGCGGTCGTAGTAATTGACATACATCTGGATTTGCCCGATGTCGGTATAGGTGATTTTATCCATTTTTATATCAAAAAGGACAAAGCATGGCAAAACCCGATTGTAAAACACCAAGTCAATTTTAAATTCATCGCCTTCTATCGCCATGCGCTTTTACCGTGCAACAAAAGAAAAACCGTTGTCCAATTCTAATAAAAAATCTTGCAAATGGGTAATGCTGGCTGCCTCAATATCACTTTCGTCGTAAGCGGCCTGTGGTTTGAGTCCTAAAAACTCCCAAACGGTGGGGTCTTTGAGGATATGTTGCGGTTCTGTGGGCATCGCTTCGCCTTTGGCAATGGCTAAAACGCTTTCTTTGTCTTGGCTCATCAACAAGCGTTCGTACAACAGGCTGTGGATTTGTCACTCCAATTGCCATACTGCCCACGCATTTTTAAAGGCTTCGGCAATATAAAACTCGCGTTTGTCGGGGTCTTCAACCCGTACAAGCACACGATAATGTGTTGAACTCAATGAGTCAAGAATTGGAAACGTAAGATATAAGTCCCTCACTCGCTATAGATTATTGGCAGAAAACCCATCGCTATATTCTTTTGACAGGCTTGTCGTTTCCATAGGCCCCAAAAAATGCTAAAATACAACGTCCACAGGTGGGGAATGTAGGTAGGATATGATTAACTATCACTTGCTCCTATCCGAACAACAAGAGTAAACGGTCAAGTGGAATAGGTTAGTATAATTGTTTATCTTGGCTTTGCCAACACGTAGGGTCGTTCTTGATGTACATAACGGAGCAGATGTTCCTCTAAATAACCAAATTTCGCTATGGTAGAACAGCTAAACATGGTCTATTTTCCGCACCGAGAGGAGTGGCGTGCGTGGCTACAAGCCAATTTTGAGATTGAAAAAGAAATCTGGGTTGTATTTCCCAAAAAGAAGTCGGGGTTACCAGCCATTTCTTACAATGATGCTGTAGAGGAGGCGTTGTGTTTTGGCTGGATAGACAGTACCATCCGATCGCTTGATGAGGATCGAAAAATTCAGCGTTTTACGCCCAGAAGACCCCAAAGCACCTATTCTCAGCCCAATATCGAACGTTTGAAGTGGCTTTGGGAACAAGGGCTGATTCATTCAAAGATAACAGAAAAAGTGGCCGCTATTGTCCAAACACCGTTTGTATTTCCTAAAGACCTTATGGCAGTCCTTCAAAACGAACCTGAAGCATGGGAACATTTTGAACAGTTTTCAGAAGGATATAAAAGAATTCGACTTGCGTATATCGAAGATGCCAGAACCCGTCCAGAGGAGTACCAAAAAAGACTGAGTCACTTCCTGTCAAAAACGAAAGCAGGAAAACAAATTCCGGGATATGGCGGTATTGAAAAGTATTATGCCCGATCCTCCGAGGCTGTTTCACAAGAATGAATCGAAGAGGTTGAACATAAATACCGTACCTTATAAACACTCTCTTTGGGATTTTGTATTTTGTTACATCGCTTTGTGTGTATCGTTCCTCTAAAAATGCTCCGAAGACCTGCTGGCCTTTATGGGCTGACCATATTTTTACTTTGGTGTATGATGCCCCTCGTTCTGGCACAAGATTTTGACTGGCAAGGCCATCGCGGTGCGCGGGGTTTACTGCCAGAAAACACCCTGCCAGGCTTTTTAAAGGCGTTGGATTTGGGCGTAACGACCCTTGAAATGGATGTGGTAATCTCGGCGGATGGCCTCGCGGTGGTCTCGCACGAGCCTTGGATGAATCCACTTATTTGTACCCAGCCAGATGGATCGCCCATTCCTGAACAAGAGGCAAAACGTCATAATTTGCACCAGATGGACTACGCCCGCATTCGTCAATACGATTGTGGCGCAAAGGGACATCCGCGTTTTCCGGAGCAAATAGCGATACCCGCCCATAAACCCTTGCTCTTGGAAGTCCTCCGCGCAGCCGAAGCACATGCCCTCCAAACCGGACGCCCGCGCCCACAGTACAATATAGAAACCAAAATGGAACCCAACGGAGAGGGTATTTTTCAACCAGGCCCACAAACGGTTGCCGAGATTGTATATCAGACGATTACACAGGCTGGGGTGAAAGACCGCACCATCATTCAATCATTCGACTTCCGGACGTTACGGGTCTTACACCAAACAGATCCCAACCTCCGTTTGGCTATGCTCACTGCCAACGCTTGGGGATACCGGATCAACCGCTGGCGATTGGGTTTTAGGCCATATGCTTTTAGCCCATACCATCAAACCCTGCGGACTTGCAGTATTCGCAGTGCCCACCGAGACCATGTAATGGTGATCCCTTGGACGGTGAATGACCCTAAGCGGATGAAGAAATTAATTAAAAAGGGGGTAGATGGGATCATTACCGATTACCCCAATCGTATTCCGCCTCCATAAGCCCTTTTAGGGATCTTGTTTGGGAGGTTTTAACTGGTCGCGAATGGTCATGACTTCGGCCTTAGTGAAGTTGCCCGATATCTGTACCCTTCCTCCAGCAATCGCTTCTTGGACGATAGGCGCACTAATAACCCGGTTATCCACCACTATTGCCATTTTTTTTCCTGCCCAGTTTTGGGTGGCATGAAAAAAGGCCGCACGTCCTTCTGTATCGAGCACAATTTCCAACACCCAAAAGCCAAATTCTTTTTTGATTTTAATCTGTTTGATGTGTTTTTGTACCAAAACAGGGGTTGGTCGTAAAAACAACGTTCCTTCCGGACCCTCGTGGCTAAGGGTAGAATCAGACACCACATCGGCATAGTAAAACCCACTTTGGAGCGGTTGGGCAATGGTACGGCCAAAAAACAAGCCGCCTATCAACAAGCCGGCCAGAAGAGATCGTAATTTCATATCCAGTAAGTGTTGAGCCAGTCTTAAAAACATTGCATAGCCAAGGAACCATCCTTCTTGTAAAAGGCTCACGAGAAGTGCTTAGGCGTTAAACGTGCTCAGGATTCAAGTACCATCAAAACCTGTGAAAGGGTATGTGCCTGTGGGAACGCTTCCTGAAGTACCATACCTCCCCAGCCCAGCACAACAAGCAACAAGGTCAATATCCACCACGTTTTGCGAAATACGGTCCAAAGCCAATGTCCGGTTTCTTCCTCTCGGATACCACGTGCAAGGGCAGATGCGAGCACACCATCCACAAAAACTTCCGCGAGAATGCCAGGGGCCGCCCAGATAATATAAGAGAAAGCCGCCAAAATAGCGCCCACAATAAGAACAATAATGAGTAAGGCTGCACCGTCTTCCAAATCAATCCCACCGATTCCACTGCCACCAGCTTCTCCACTGCCACCTTTTCCGCTAAACCATCCGCTGCCAGTTGTTTTGGGCAAAGGCTCTACATATGCAAGTGCCTCCGGTTGAGAAATACCAGAACCACCCGAAGCCCAAGAACCACCAGCACCGCCCCCGCCAAAAGCACCTCCACCCGGCTTAAAGTCGCTGCCAGTGCTGCCACCAGAACCACCCAAACGCGGCAAATCCAAAGACCAATCTCCCGAAGAATCGCTTTTGGTTGCTTTTTCTTCTTGGATACCTGCTTTTCTACGCTGGTATTTAATCCATTGCCACACACAAAGTAAAAACCCCCCATAGGCCACCAGCATAGACAATGGGTAACGGTACCCCATGTGCATCAGTCCCAAGCCTCTATACAAGGTAAAAGAAGCCAGAAAACCAGACAAGGCCGTAACCAATACAATCCCGAACATCTGAAGACGGGGCAGATTCGGAGAAAGGCGTTTTTTAGCCTGCTCCACCAATCGTTCCCGCACAGTCTGAACACCCATGACTTTTTTTTCAAAAGCTACATCGTATATTGCAAAAAAACAACCATTTTTCAGAATTGATTTACTTGGCGCCAAACCTACCGGAAGACCCAATAATACAGAACCCCAATGACATACGGGGTTTCCCTCATCCAGAGTATCCATGAAAACAGTTCTCTATTACAGCCTATTCGCTTATCTGATCCTTGTGTTCGGATTAACCTTTTTCTTGCCCACATGGCGCGTATGGAAACAAACAGGCATTTTTCCCATCACCTTTGGCAAAAGCGACAATGCACATGATTTTGTGGGGAATATATTTAAGCTCCTGCTAATTCTGCTCTTAGGTATGGGCGCCCTTTATGCCTTCTTCCCACCTGCTGTGGACTACCTCCTGCCGGTTTGGTATATCCGGAAACCTATTATGCAGGTTCTTGGATTGTTCCTTTTGTTTGCCTCCCTCATTTGGATCGTTGTGGCCCAGCAACAAATGGCCTCCTCTTGGCGGATTGGGATTGACGAAAAAAACAACACCAATCTTGTGACAACGGGTGTTTTTGCCCATTCGCGAAATCCCATTTTTCTTGGTATGCTTTTTACCCTCCTCGGCTTATTCTTTGTCCTTCCAAATGCCCTTTCATTTGCGATCTTGTGTACCGGTTTTGTCACGATACACGTACAGGTTCGGCTGGAAGAAGCATGGCTACGTCATACACAAGGCCTCGCCTATGAAGAATACTGCCGCAAGACCCGGCGTTGGGTTTAAAAGACATAACGGCTTTTCCAGAAGGGCTTTTCAAAAATGGCCCTATGCCACAAATGCGGCTTTATAGGGCATATTTAATACGCATTTTCATCTTGAAACACCTTCCAAACCGTCATCAGCATGATTTTAATGTCTAACTTGAGCGACCAATTTTGGATATAGAATAAATCTGCCTCGATCCGTTTTTCAATGGACGTATTGCCCCGCCAGCCATTCACCTGCGCCCATCCGGTTAAACCAGCCTTCATTTTATGGCGTAGCATATAGCCTGGTACATATTGTTTGAACTGATCAATAAAAAAGGGACGTTCCGGACGCGGCCCCACCAGACTCATCTCGCCAATGAGGACATTCCAAAACTGGGGTAGCTCATCTAAAGACGTTTTTCGAATAAACGCACCAAATGGGGTTGCACGGCTTTCGCCAGACTTTGCCCAAACAGGCCCACTGCTTTGCTCCGCATTCACAGGCATCGAACGAAATTTAATCATTTTAAAGTGCTCTCCGTTCATCCCCATCCGATCTTGCCGATAAAAAATAGGGCCTCTGGAAGATATCTTGACGCCTATCGCAACCACCAGCAAAAGAGGAGAGAGCAAGAGCATAGCGGTGGCGGCACCTACTATGTCTATCAACCGCTTGATAAATCGTCGTATATCCAAGGGCGATTCATCTATCAAATGAATGATGGGCAATCCCCCCATGTCCGAAATACGATGATTTAGCAAATTGAACCGGAAAATATCCGGAACCAGATAGACATGTGCCAAGCGAGAAGACAGTTCAGATAATAGGGCTTCGATGCGGTCGGCTGCACGAAGCGGCAAGGTGATATAGACCTGATGAATCGGTTTACCTTGTTTTTCGGCCTCGTCCAAAAATGCACCAATACTCGCTGTTTTGCCCCGAATTTCCTCCCCTTCCACCTCGTCGTCTAAATACCCCACCAGTTGAAAACCCATCCAAGGGTATTGTTGCAATACCTCGGCTACTTCATGTCCCACTTTCCCCGCACCCACCACTAACACCCGACGCAGGTTTTTGGCGTGTTTTCGGCCCCCATGCACAATCCGATAAATCAGTACCCGCGAGAGCACCATCAGCCCCGAAGTGGTTACCCCGAATAAAACCATGTGAATCCGGGAAAACGAAAACTGCCGATATAGGAACATGGCCATAAAGGCAACCGCCATCCCCCAAAACACCGCACGACCCACACTGTACACCATGCTATAAAACCGCTCCACTTCTCGCGGTCGGTAAAGGCCAGAGGCGATAAAAACCAGACCCCAGACCCCCAGCAAGACAGGCAGATAATCTATATAACGCGACAAGGGACGCCATAGTGGTGGCGCCAAGTTGCCCCATGTAAGAACATCGAAACGCAGGTAATAGCTAAGTATCCAGCCTAAAGCAATTAAAAACAAGTCTAATAGAAACAACCCTTGTTGCAGGAGTTTACTTTGTTCTCTGAGCACATGCGTGGGGTTTTACGTCTTTGTGGTCATTTCAATGCTCCATCCGTTCCGATGCCTTTTCCCACCATTCATATAGGGTAGCCACTTTTTTCTGAGCCATTTGTTGGGCCTCGGTAATAGATTGGACGTTAGAAAGATCGTTATAGAGGCCTGGATCGGCCAGTTGTTCTGCCAATCGTTGTTCTTCTGCTTCGGCTTCGACGATATCGGCTTCAATTTTTTCGAGCAGACGAGACAAAAATGGCGCCTCTATTATGTCCCAGTTTAGCCGTGCATAATCGCCGTTAACCTCGCGCATCAGCTTGGAGAACGCATTCCGAGCTTCGGCCTCTGCCCGTTTTTGGTCTTTCCGGTTTATGGTGGGCTTGGCTACCTCAGCGGATTCGACAGTTGTAGTCCGTTGTGGGAGCGGCATGGCCTGCGCAGCTGTCTCTTGCTCCGAACGGACCTTCCAGAGATAATCGGCATAGGTACCAATGAACGTTCGCACATGCCCATCCGCGACGTACCATACCTGATTTACCAGTTGATCCAAAAAGTGGCGGTCATGCGAAACCACAACAAACGTACCTGTATATTGCCGGAGCGCTTCAATCAGTACGGTAATAGATTGAATGTCTAAATGGTTGGTGGGTTCGTCCAGAATAAGAAAATTGGCGGGTTTCAAAAGGGTGCGGGCCAAGGCCACCCGGCTCCGTTCGCCACCAGAAAGTACCGAAATGGGTTTATGGACATCATCGCCAGTAAAAAGAAAAGCGCCCAGTAACGACCGCAATTCGGTTTCTGTTTGCCCATTTGCCACTTCGTATAACGACTCTAAAATGGTACGTTTGGGGTTAAGGCTCTCGGCTTGGTGCTGGGCAAAATAGGTTAACTCCACTTTGTATCCCAATTCGCGGGTACCGTCAAAGTCCTCACTACCCAATAAAATACGGGCCAAGGTACTCTTTCCAGCGCCATTCTTACCAATGAGGGCAATTTTGTGCCCACGTTCAATGGTTAGTTCGGGAGCATTACGAAAAACAGAAACTTCCCCTCCTTCTGGATGTGGGTAAGATTTAGAAAAGGGCGATACTTTAAGCACCATTCGCCCCGAAGCCTCAGGAACCGGAAACCGGAAAGATACCGATGCCATTTCCTGATCGGGTGCCATAACTAAGTCTATTTTTTCTAACGCTTTAACACGGCTTTGCACCTGACGTGCCTTCGTCGCTTTGTAGCGAAATCGTTCGATAAATCGCTCTGTTTCCCGGATTTCCTTTTGTTGATTATCAAATGCCGCTTGCTGAAGTTGTCGCCGAACCACCCGTTCTTCTAAATAAAAAGAGTAATTCCCCGCATATTCCGTTACGCGCCCATAGGCCAACTCGGCGATGGTATCCGCCATACGGTCTAAAAAATAACGGTCGTGCGAGACCAAAATAACCGTGCCTTTATATGCCTTTAGATATCCTTCCAACCAGCCAATGGACTCGATGTCTAAGTGGTTTGTCGGTTCATCTAATAACAAGACATCCGGGCTCCGCAAAAGCATTTTGGCCAAGGCCACCCGCATCCGCCACCCACCAGAAAACGTAGCTAAGGGCCGATGCAGGTCAGGCTCCGTAAAGCCTAAACCATTTAAAACCTGTGCACACCGGACCGGAAGGTTATGTGCATCTGCAGCATCTAATTCCATTTGCAAGCGTTCTAAACGCTCCAACTTACGGAAATAGGCAGGATCGTTGTGGTCTGTAGTAGCCAGCAAGGCTTCATTGAGGGCTTCAATTTGCCGCTCGCGCTCAAAGACATGGGCAAACGCTTCTAAGGCCTCTCCCAAAACCGTCCGATTACCCGCCGCTTCTTGGACTTCCTGCTCCAAATACCCCAGTGTGAGTTGTCCAGACATAGAAATATCCCCCTCGTCTGGACGATATTCGCCCGTAATAACCCGCAACAAGGTACTTTTTCCTGCTCCATTTGGTCCTATTAATCCGATCCGCCGATTGGCTTTTATGAACCAATTCAGGTCTTTAAAGACTGTTTGCCCTCCAAAGGAGAGATGTATATGCTGTAGATGAATCATAATGTTTGAATAAGGGGCCGCAAATTATTCGCCGTGTGTACTTTGGACATTAAAGCGAGTGCTTTGCAAATAAACCACCCCCGGCCCCGTCAGAGAAATCAACCACAAACCTTCCCCTCCAATAATTTTATTGATAACCCCTTTTACCAATTCCAAGGTGTAGTGAATGGTTCCACTAAAGGCTGCAAGAGAGGCAATGTCCACCTTGATGGTCTCTTGGTCGTGCAAGAAACGTTCCACAACCGTTCCGCCGCCATGGATAAACCCAAGGCCCGCCCCCACTAATTTTTGCAGAATGAACCCTTCTTTACCAAATACGGCCGTTTTTAAGTCTTTGGCCAATTCAATATCCAACTTTACGTCGGTGGTTCCGCATAAATAAGACCCTTTTTGACAGATCACTGCCCCCCCGTGTTTGCGTAGATCCAACGGAATAATGCCGCCAGGGATAGGTGCAGCAAATGCAACAACTGCCACGCGGTCACTATGGTTATAGAACACGGGGTTGTAAATATTTTCGCCGGTTTTGCGAAGCACAAAACGCTGCCAAGGATTTAACTCGATGGGCGTATCCATCTCAATGACGTTGTCCATGTAAATCATGGCGCCAGACTCGGCCTTGATCGCACCACCCGGTGGCAGCATCACCTCTAAAATGTGTACGTCATCGCCACGAATGCGGTAACGAATCGGATAATCGGGCATTTTTTTAAGGTTAAGGCCAATAAATTAGCAATAATAATAGACTTTGTGCCTTAAATTTTATATAATTCACTCCAGAATACCGCCACCACACCCAATCCGTTCGGAAGTTTGTTCCGAATGATCAATTTTCAATCCGCATAAAGTGCTGAATAGGGGGAGCCAGCACCCATCTTGCGCATCTTTCTCATCTTTTCAACTTCCCAAACCTCAATCTAGGAGTAGGTTATGGCTTCTTTCGTTTTTACGGAATCGGATCTCCGCCGTTTATTTCAAATCAACCAATTTGATGTCCCTCAGAACGAGATGGTCTTGTTCGGCCTGCGAGGATGCCTCCCAATGGATGCTCGTGCAGAACAATTCTTGGATCGGCATTCCCTTACCATTACTGATGTAAATTACCTGAATCCACGTTGTACCATTGGGCAATGGATTCCGGCTCGGCGTGTGTTTGCTATCTTCCCCGGTAGTACCGTGCCCCATCGCAAATACATCCAAAAAGCACTTGCAAGGGGCGGTATGGGAGCAAACCGAATGTTCATTGGCTATTATAGCTATGTCAAGGGCAAGCACCGCCCAAGCCCATCGGGCACCCACGATGCATGGCGCCACCCTGACACCGAATTAAGGCCCATTTTACGTACTGGTGACGACCTCCAATACGAGATTACGGACAAAATTGAATTGGCAGTACCTTATGACAACCTCCACGCCGCTTGGAGTTCTGGAACAGGCGGAAGCTATAGCAGTGCTGGATGTCAGGTGGTCGTCGGCTTTCCCAATCCAAACAGAGGTCCTTGGAAAACCTTCAAAAACTACGGGTACTCTATCCCGCAAACTAAGTTTCGGTACGCCCTACTCGAAGGATTAAAAGCAGCGCAGGTGGCAACCAACCCTAATACCCCACTGACAGCGCGCGTTCTGTTTGGCTCTACCGGAGACCTGGTTCGGAAGCTTGAAGAAGCACTGGCTGCAAAAGGCTTGCATCCGTCCGGAGATAAAATCAATGGTATCATGGATGTAGAAACATGGAAAGCCATTCACAAATTCCAAGTACAAGTATTTGGAGAAGACGAGGCGGATGGGATCGTGGGACGGATGACTGCCGAAAGTTTGGGCATTACCGATTGGCCTCGCGTCTAAGCAGCCATAGCAAAGAAAAAAATATGTGTTGGAACACATATTTTCATAGGTCGTATAATGGGTTTTCATCCATGAACCAAAAACCTATTCCGAACCATGAAAAAAACAATTTTGGGTGTACTTGCCCTTGTAACCGTCTCGCTACTTGGACTGGGCTTTATGAAAGCGCCGCAAATGGCACCCCCACCCACTCCACCCAGCCCGGGAACCTATAACTTAGACAAATCTCATTCGCAGGTATTGTTTACTGTTACGCATATGGGAATCTCGACTGTTACTGGCACCTTCAAGCAAATGGACGGCAAAGTGGTCATCGGCAGCAAGGGGCTGAGCAGCCTTAGCACCGAGGCCACCATCCAAACAGCCAGTATTTCGACCCAAAATGACGGACGCGATAACCACTTGCGGAGTGACGACTTTTTTAATGCGGAAAAATTTCCGACCGCGACCTTTAAATCCAAAAGTATTAAAGTTACAGGCAATAATCTTACGATCGTGGGCGACCTCACTATCCGTGATGTAACCAAAACAGTAACGCTTAAGGGAAGATACTTGGGAACAGTTAACTCTAAACGAGGCGATCAGACCATTACGAAAATTGCCTTTGAAGCCAGTACCACCATCAAACGACTACAATATGGCCTAAAATGGAATAACCTGATGGAAGCTGGTGGTTTGGTCGTGAGTGATGATGTAAAAATTACATTGTCTATTCAGGCCAATAAGCAATAAAAAAACACCGAGAACGTTTAACCCACGTGAACGATGGTTGCCGAAAGGTGGCCATCGTTTTTTTGATAAAACTTTTCACTTCATTTCTTACATAAGTTATTTAAAAACAAACAGATAACTTAAAACAAACTAATTGATTGGACCATAACTTCCTACGAAGACGTTAGGTTATGTCTTTTTTTGTATTGCCCAAAACCCTATTTGTATTTCGTAACTACTTAGCACTCTCCTAAATTGGGTGTTTTTCGAACAAAGCAACCCCTGAGAAATCGATTGTGGTGCGCCAAATCTCTCAAATTGTAGCAAAAAAGATTTTGACGAACGTGACAGCATTAAAATCGAGGGGGTGCTAAATAGTTACTGTATTTCTATGATCGGAAGACGATGATGTGTACGATTATCGCCCATGTTTTGCGGCGGCAAAGAGTTGAATCAAGTGAGTGGTATGCTCGGTCAGTAGTTCCGCCGCTTCGTTAAGTGCTTCCTCCAGTGGCATAGGATGCGACAAGATAGAAGCCGCATACGTTAGACCGATGGCCTTCGTTTCTTCTGGCAAGAGGGCCAAGGTACCGCATAATGCAATTGCTGGAATACCGTGTTTTTGTGCTTCTTGTGCCAAGTGCCCTACCACCTTACCAGCAGAGGATTGGGCATCCAATTTTCCTTCGCCAGTTATAAGCAAATCTGCATGAGAAAGATGGTTTAGTATGCCGGATTGTTGCATGAGCAATGCTGTTCCAGACTGTAACCGCGCGCCACAAAAGACCTGCAACCCAAAACCAAGCCCTCCCGCAGCCCCACTTCCGGGTAGGAAAGCCGTTTCATCGCTTCCAAAACCAGACTGTACGAGCCTCTTTGCAAGGTTCTGTAACCCCTCATCAAGTTGTGCTACCGCTTCGGAGGATGCCCCTTTTTGTGGCGCATATTCTTGGGCGGCACCATTTTTTCCAAAAAGCGGATTAGAAACATCGCAGGTCACCACCATATCCAGTGTACGTAATGCGGGAGGTACATGCACTGCACTTACTTGGGCAATATGGCAGAGTGCCGCGCCAGAGGGTACGAGGAGGTTTCCAGATTTATCGCGGAATTCCCAGCCAAGGGCAACCGCAACCCCCATTCCTCCATCGCACGTGGCACTTCCGCCGATGCCCACCACCAGCCGTTTAGCCCCTGCTTCAAGGGCACGTCGGATCAGTACCCCCGTCCCGAAAGTGGAGGTATTCAATGGATTTTGTTCTTTGGGTGCAAGGAGCAACAAGCCCGAAGCCTGTGCCATCTCGATATAGGCTGTGCCGTCCGGTTCTGAAAGCCCATATGCGGCAACGATCTCACGCATCAACGGATCTGGCACTCGTACCTTTTTTTGTATTCCTTGCGTTTGTTTTAGCAATAAATCCAGCGTTCCTTCGCCGCCATCCGCCATAGGAAAGAGCAAGGTTTCGGCACCAGGAAGTGCCCTTTTGACCCCAACTTGAATGGCTTTTGCTGCTTCGGGTGCTGTAAGTGCCCCCTTAAATTTATCTGGAGCAATAATTACTTTCATGTCTAACCCCGCAAGATGAGGTGCTGTATTGGTGAGAAGGAAATGATTGTTCTATGTGATAATCCATGACGTACAACGATTGCCTCCTTAATATAGCATTGATATAGAAAGAGTGATTGGCGGACAATCAAGAACAGCCAAAAGCCCATCTTTAAAAAATAGGCTTCCCTTGGTCTTATTGATTTTATCAAACCAGTAATACAGCAGAAGCCCTTGCCAGCTACGACAAAGGGCTTCTGTATAAAATTGGGCGGGTTAATAAGCGACCGTAAGCCGAGTGGTGCGGGTACGTCCATTCACTTCGGGTTGGTACATGGCTTCTGCCGAGGCGGGCGGGTACATAAAAGTGCCGAGCGAAGTTGCACGCGCCGCATAGGAGTAGGTGTGCTCACCACCGCCCAAATAGTCGGCAAAGAGCAACACCCGGTCGTCACGAATTTCGGTATGGTTAAAGGAACCCCACCATCGGTCTTGCCCCGTGTTAGAAGTGGCCGCCGCCGAAGTCGTCACAAAAGCCGCATTCAGGGCTTCCAGTCCGGCGGGCAAGGCGTCATCTACAACCACATAATTTCGCGTGGTATTGGACTGGATGCGGAGGGTCACTTTTACCAACTCGCCTGGCTTCAGTCGGATGTTCCCGTTTGCATCTGGTGCGACGATACCCACAGGCTGCCCTCTATCATTTAGCCGCTCGATGGTTCGGTTGACAACCAAGCCATTCGAGGCCGCTGGAAGGGGTTGGGTGGTATAGGCCTCCATTAACAAGGAGTAGAACAAGCGCCCTGAGCCAGACTTATTCACCTGTACCGGAACTGTTTGGTTGCTGCCAAAGCCGCCCAATGCACGAGATTGCTCGGCCACATTTAGGGTACGACCGCTAAATGTTTGACGGATCAGCGACTGGCCTGCCAACTTAACCTCTGCCGAAAAGTTCGGGGATTCTTTCTCGAATGCTTTGAAGTACTTGGCCAATGCTTCCACCACAGCTACGTTGTCTTGCGTAGAAGCCCACCAACCTTGTTTGCGGTTTTGCATCAGATAACGGATCATTTTCTCGGCCACTTGCCGCGTACCATCGGATGGATCCATTTCAATTAGGGTAATGAGGCCGAGTGCCGTAGAACGGGTATTGCTGGCGAAAAGCCATCCCCAGGCATTATCAGTTGGTGCAGCGATATAGGCCGAAGCGGCTTCCATCCGAATGTTGCCACGTACTTTATTAAGCAAAGCCCATTTGTATTTATTCAGGCCACTATCTTGCGAGAGGTGAAGCGCACGAACGAGATGGTTCATCCCATCCGCCGAAAGCCCCGATTTTCCAGTATTGGCTTGCTCTGCTAAAGTGTAGAGTTCGCCAGAGAGCACCTTTCCATTACGCGCAAGGGCATAGAGCATCATGGCACGGGTGTCGGGCCAGATGGAAGCGGGGTAATATTCCGGTTTTCGGTCGCTGTTTCGGACGTACTCCGAGAGGGTCGTCGTTGCGCCATTTATCATGTCTGGTTGCACAGTATAACCCGCTTCTTGTGCTTCTTTCATGGCGAGAAGGGCATAAGCCGTTACATATGGATTGAGTTCTCGGTCTCCCGCCCAGAGCGAGAAGCCATCGCCCACCCAGTAATCGCGTAGGTTATTGACCCATTGGGTGGTAACCGTTTGGGCATCGTTTCCTTTGAGGGCTTTCAGGTCGAAAGCAGCTAAAACGTCTTTGCCCAGTAGGAGCGGACGAATGCGCGACGTGCGTTGTTCTAAACAACCATATGGATACTCGAAGAGGTATTGCGTTGCACCGTCCAATCCCACCAAAGCCGTACTAGAAAGACGGGTGCGTATGGTTCCAGAGCTAAAGGCCGCAGGTGTCTGGAAGGCTTCTTGTGCGGCTCCGTCGGTGGAGGCAAACGTTCCAAACGCTAACTTAACGGATGGCTGCTGGAGGCTGAGTTGGCTTTGAAAGGCATCTTTTTCATTGCCTAGCGAAGCACGGAAGGTCAGTTTTCCGTTTCCGGTTTGGGCGGTTTTCCATGCAAAACGCACCTCTTTGGTTTCTCCGTTTTTCAGATAGACCGATTGTGTGGAGGAGCCGGTGAGTTGTAAACCATTTTCGCCAAAGGCCGTTACGGTGGCATTTCCATCTTTTCCGGTGGTATTGGTTACCAGTACCCCAGCCTCGAACTGATCATTCAGGCGGGCAAAGCGAGGCAAAGCCGGAACCAATACCAATGGTTTGCTGACCACGACATCCTCCGACCCCATTCCAAATCGGTGGTTTTGGGTGAGGGCAACCGCCATAAGCCGGAAGGTAGTGAGGCTTTCGGGGAGTTTAAACTTAATGGTGGCCCGTCCGGAACCATCTGTACGGATTTTCGGATTCCAGTAGGCTTGTGGCCGAAAGTCGCGCCGTACATCGCCGCCATTTCCGCCGCCACCGCCCACATCTTCTTCTTTGTCGCCATAGTCGCGCTGGAGTAAGAGAATGCTACGGGTATCAGAAGTACGGACTTGTAAGTCGCGTGCACCATAAAACACATCAAACGGATCTGGTAATTTATAATCAAGCAAGTTCAATACGCCCGCATCTGCCGCCGAAAAAGCAATTTCACCCGATACACCGGATCCGTTGGCATCAGTCACTTTCAGGTTTACCGTTACTTCCTCGCCGGGCTTAAACGTTTTTGTGGTGGGCTGGACCTCCACCTTCAGGTGTCGAAGTCCGGGGTCCACATTTAATTGCACATAGCCAATTTTAAAACTCGGTGCGCCGACATCATTTCGGTTGGTTGGTGCGGCAGTTCGTCCGGAGAAGAGCATCACACTTACAAAGGCATTGGGAAGATGGTCTTCGTTCAGTGGGATTTCTATCATCGGAGCAGAGCCGGTGAGGGTTTCTACGCGGCTGGAGATAATGCCTTCGCGCTCTACGGTGATGAGTGCGGTACAGGTTTCGTAAGGCGAGGCAATCATCAGACGCGCGGTTTGTCCTGGAGCATAGGCTTTATGATCGGCCACCACTTCAATCCGGTTGTCATCTCGGCGTTCCCAACCCACGTATCCGGCCCCTCCTGTAGCATAGAAATAGGATTCAGACCGAATCAGGTTTCCACGCACATCCCTTCCAGTGGCACGCACCACGTAGAACCCGGCTTCGGGTACGTCCAAGTTCAGGCGTTTAGCCTTTCCGGCCTCGGTATTTACCTTTGCGGTTCCTTTGGTGTTTTCGCGCATATTGGTTCGCCAGCGCATCGCTCCATCCACCCCCACCTCGCGCACACTGTTGTATTCTTGTTTAATGAGTTGTACGTTCACTTCACCGGTCACGGGGAAGCCATTAGGGTCCACTGTAATGACATCCACCGCAAAGGCCGCACTTTTGCCTAATTCAAGGAAGGTGGTTTGTGGCTTCAGACCCACATAAAAAAGTCCAGGATGTACCACCACCCGCGATCCGCCCATACTTTCTTGACGCGCAGGATCGGTTACGGTGGCTTCTAAGGTAAGTTTTACGGGCGTGCCAAGGCCATTTCCTTTCAATGGAATGCGGAACTTGGCCATCCCGTCAGCCCCCAACGTGAGCGAAGAGTCCACCTGCGCCAAGGTTGTATAGAGGCGATTCATCGGATCGCTGTCATAATCCCCATCATAAAGGCCATAACGTGCCACACCAAACCGATAGTCTTCGTATCCGGGCGGTGTAAACTCGGTTGGTTCTTGATCTACACGGTATTTCACAGGCTGCCCCACCATTGCTGCGCCAAAAAGGTATCGTCCAGAAATGGTGGCATCATAAAAATCTCCTGCTATATAACCTTTTGCATTGGGGCGAGCGGTTACGGCAAACGTTGCGCGTCGGAAGGAATCAATCCGGAAGGTTCCGCGTCCTACGTCGTTCTGCTCGTATCCATAATAATTGGTCACGTTTGTGGTATCAGAAGCCAAAATGGCCCGCATGGAATATTCCCCTTGATCGGCTCCGGGAGAGGACACCCAATCAAAATCCAGTGAGCCAAAATCGGAAGGATTGTGTCGTTGGTCATAGACCAGATCGTTCTTCGGGCCATAAATCAAAACGCGGAGGGGTTCTTTAATCAACTGCCAATCTTTGTCTAACCGCTTCCGGAAAACCCCCTTCAGATGCACTTTTTCCCCAGCGCGATATAAGCCCCGGTCGGAGAAGATGGAGCCTGCAAAACTTTGTTTTTTAGCAGAATAGCCATAAGAAATGTCGAAACGATAAGGCTCAATTCCATCATCCATATTGCTTGCCGTAAAGGCCAGATCGCCGTCTTTCTCTACAATCGCGTACTGGATTGGTTCGTCATAGATTTCTTTTTGTTGGATGCCCAGACGTGCCCAGCCAGGACTTACCACCCGGCCTTGTGCATCGGTTGTACCATTCCATCGGGCATTGTTTTGTGCATCCCGAATGGTCACCTTAGCATTCGGCACGGGCTTGGCGGTTTGCAATTCCGTTACCATGATCAGATTTTGGTGTGGGCTAAACTTACCCGTAACCGCCATATTACTCACCTGCGCCAATGCTGTTGCTGTGCGCTCATCTTCGGGCTTAGGACCCGTTTTTACCTTCATGGCTACGGCCACCACGCCTTTTTTATTTGATAACACCGAGGACAAATCTAATGGCGTAGCCCCAATTTGGTTACGGGGTAAGTTGAGTTTAAACTCATTGGTGGCTTCGATCGACTTGGGCTTTTTCGTTTCATCCACATCATAATACCGCCATTCGTCATAAACGGGAATAAGGGGTACCACTTGGTCGGCGCGAATACGCTGCATCCCTATTTTCACGCTTTGCATATTAACACTACGAATGGGGATAAACGTCCGTTGGTTAGATTCAATTACCATCAGGCCACTCTTCATGTCGGCAAATGGGGTAAAGGCTTGGGTGCGGAAACGCACGTCGGCATTGCCCAACGTTTGCCCGTGGATGTCTGTCAATCCGCGCACCGTGGCCGTATAATTGGTTTCCGGCAACCATTGCATGGGTAAATTGTGGGACGTGGCCTCTGTATTGTCGCGGGCTTCGATACCCGCAGGCCAACGAACAGCCGGGCTGAAGGAGAGGGCTTTGCGTAATGCACCAAATTTTACGGGTGTAGAGAAGTTCATTGTTATACCCCGTGCCGGATCAAACACATTATCAGCTCCTTCTACGGCATAATAATTTTGCGAAACCCCCAAAACAGATAAATCGGGAAAGGTCGTAAACGAGATTGCATGATCAGCCTCCATGCCCAATCCCCCTTCTTTGCCACGTAAACCTTTCGACAAAATGAGTTGATAGGTACGGCCCTTGGAGAGCGTTTCGCTGGGGCGAATAACCAATGTGGAGTCTCCTTTTTTCTCCACTCGTGCCCCTACCGTGCCCCCGTCTTTCATCTTGAGGGAGACATAACCATTGGCGCTGCCTGCGGCCATTTCTTGATTAAACCGTACAAAGATGGTCGGTTTATTGTGCACCTGATCAGTCCCATCCGTAGGATCCGAGTACACAACACTGGGGCGGGGTGTCTCGAACGTCCATTCAAAATCTTCAGTCAACGACTCACCATTCAGCGCTTTAAGCCCCTTCCGAAGTACCACACGGTATGCAGTGGCATTCGGCAATGGTTTATCTGGTTGAAATACCAGGGTTTGGGTTCCTTCCCAACGCAGTTTCCCCGATATAGAAGGCGAGACTTGCAATTGAGTGGTCGGGACGTTTTCCGCCGAGGCGCCCAATGCCACCATTGGCTTGCTGAAGGAGACCGATATGGCCTGGATGCCCTCCATTTGTTGCATGGTGCCGTAAGGAACTGCTGCAAGCATGCTCAGCGGGCCATTTACCGAGGGGGTAAATTGCAGACGATTGCCTGCGTCGAGGGCTATATCTCTGGCCGATTTGAACCATCCGCCATTTACAATTTCCGTATCGTCTTTACAAGCAACGACAAAGAGTAGCGCTAACAGCGGGATCAGTTTAAGGTAACGCATTGCGATCCAAATTTGATGATGAGTAGCAAGTAAATAGGTTTTGCCAAGATACGCACGCAAAGTGGAATACAAACCAACCTGAACCACCCTCTCTGAAAAAATAATTGCTTGTCATAAAATGCGGGACTTATTTTAACTTCCCATCCAACGAGTGGACATTGCTAAAATGGTCGGCACTTTCGAAATTTCTTCAATCCTAAAACCTGCGGGTCTATTCTTGACGTACCTTATGCAAAAACATTAAGATATGAAGTTTGTAGATTATGTGACGATTACTGTCCGGAGTGGGAAGGGCGGGGCAGGAGCGGTTTCTTTTCGACGAGAGCCACACGTGCCACAAGGTGGGCCTAATGGCGGGAATGGAGGCAAAGGAGGTTCGGTGATTTTGGAAGCCGATCACCACCTTTACACCTTATTAGATTTGCGCTACAACCGCCATCACTTTGCTGATAAAGGCCAAAATGGCAGCAGCAACCTAAAAACTGGAAAAGATGGTCAAGACATGACGTTGCGGGTTCCGTGTGGGACCGTGGCGAAAGATACGGATACAGGCGAAGCACTGGGCGAGGTAATGCATCCCGGGGATCGCTTGGTTTTGGTAAGAGGGGGACGTGGCGGCAAAGGAAACGACCATTTTAAAACGGCCACCAACCGCACCCCCCGCTATGCCCAGCCAGGCGAAGAAGGCGAGGAGCGTAATGTAACCTTAGAACTAAAGGTCTTGGCGGATGTTGGCTTGGTTGGCTTTCCTAATGCGGGAAAAAGTACCCTCATTTCGGCCCTCTCGGCAGCACGGCCCAAAATTGCGGATTACCCCTTTACCACACTCGAACCCAACCTTGGTGTAGTGGCTTATCGGGAATACAAATCTTTTGTCATGGCAGACATCCCGGGAATTATTGAGGGGGCACATGAAGGACGCGGTTTGGGACTACGCTTTCTTAAACACATCGAACGAAATGCTGTCCTTCTTTTTATGATTCCTGTGGATACAACAGATATTGCACATGCCTACACCATTCTTTTGGATGAAATCGAAGCCTTTAATAGTGAACTTTTGGAAAAACCACGCATGTTGGCCCTCACAAAAATAGATTTACTTTCGGTAGATGAACGGGCAGCCTTACCACAACGGATTCAGAAACTCCCTCTAGAACTCCCCGTTTTCACGATCAGTGCAGTGGCGCATCAAGGATTAGACTCCTTGAAAGATGCGCTTTGGATGGCGATACAAACGGCGAAAGGCGTGTAACAGAAAGAAAACGATGGCTTTTGAATCGGAAATGATGTACTTTAGTGGGGGCGTTTTCGCTGGGTAATCCAAATGTATTACCATTCCTTCATCGTCATAAATCCAAGGACTTAGCCCCAACAATTTCTGCAAAAACAAGATCATCTAAACCAGTGTTTCCCTTCAACGATATCGAACCTACTCAGGTACACCTCTTTGACCAGCCAGCAGACGAAACCACGGAGCGGCGGGCGGTGATGGCCTTGGCCTTGGTTCCTGGTATCGGGCCGGGGCGTTTGCGTGCCCTCATCGCGCACTTTGGATCGGCGTCGCAAACCCTGCTAGCACCCGTCTCCGTCCTCATGCGGGTTTCGGGCATTGGTCAACAAACCGCCGAGGCTATCACACGTTGCGATGCCGAAGCGCTTTTGGCAGAGCAAGAAAAAATGGCTTCCAGATGTCTGGCCATTCCCTTGTTGTCGTGGGAACCCAGTTTTCCTGCGCTATTGCGGGAGCTTTATGATCCGCCCGTCTTGTTGTGGCATCGAGGCGTCCATCTACCTTCCGACGAAAAAGCACTTGCCATTGTCGGCACCCGAAAAGCCTCCGATTATGGCAAACGGGTGGCATACACCTTTGCACAGGAACTGGCGCGTAATGGCTGGACGATTGTGAGTGGCCTCGCCTATGGCATAGATACCGCTGCGCATCAGGGTGCAGTGGATGCTGGCGGAAGAACCGTAGCGGTTTTGGGATCGGGGGTGGACGTGATTTATCCGGCAACAAATACCCGATTGGTGGCACAAATTTTGGAAAACGGTGCTATTTTCTCCGAGTTTCCGATGGGAACCAAGCCCGATGCCACCAATTTCCCACGACGCAACCGCATTATCAGCGGCTTATCGCGGGGCGTTTTGGTCGCTGAAGCGGCTGCAAAGGGAGGCGCCCTCATTACGGCACACATGGCAATCGAGCAAAATCGGGAAGTTTTCACGGTTCCCTGCTCTATTTTCAGCAATCATGGCAAGGGCAACCATGATCTTGTGCGAAAAAACATCGCCAAACTGGTGACCACCGTAGATGAATTATTAGAAGAACTGGAGGGTTTTGGAACCACCGCAGTTTCTGCTGTAAATTCGGAAGAAACATGGGCGGAACTCAATGCGCTGGAGCGTATCTTGCTGGAAAACCTTTCTGCCGAACCTATCCACATAGACCAACTGTGTGTACAAGCTCATGTGGATGCCTCGGCAGCATTGGTGTATTTGCTCAATTTAGAATTCAAAGGCCTTGTCCGACAAATGGCGGGCAAGATGTTTTATCGGACCTGACGGACGAACCGTCAATCAATTTACGTAATACAGATGTATCAGAATCGGGAAGAACTTACGCAAGTTTGTGTCAACTTTCTGACCACACAGACTGCGAACGCCAAAGTGATTGAGACACACGCTGCGGACGATCACCATGTATGGATGGCCATTTCGGGCATGGATGGGTACTTTGTGGTACTCGCCGAAAGCCACGGAGACGCCACCGATCCACAGCCAGACCCCGAAGCCGGTTTAAAGTGGTTACAGGAGACCGAGGCCATCCGCCATGCGGCCGCTTATGCCCTGTCTAAGGGTGGGTTTCTTCGCTACCAACTTTTGGGCGTTTCGGAAGACGAAAACAGCCAGATGGTGGTACAGGGCATCGGGCTGTCACCCAAAATTGAGTGGGAACGTGTGTTTTCCAATATGAGCGACGTTTATACCGAGCTGCATACGGCTGTTGAGGCGCTTGCCGGACAAATTGAAGCCACTGATAACTTGCGCGAGATGGTCGGCCATGTAAAAGACCTCCGCGACAAACTCAAGCTAGCGACTGTTCAGAAAGACCAACGCGACAAATTGTTTGACCTACTGAACCAGACCAGTGACCTGCTACGGGTGAAATTAGACGCCGAACGGGCCGAACTGAGCGAGACATCGCAGACTACCTACGATCAATTTCAACCAAGGGTAGATGCGTGGACCGAAAAGGCTGATACGGTGGAGGAATTCAAAAATAGCCGCGAAGAATTGGTCGCGCTCCAAAAAGAGGTTCGCGAAGCCCGTATGTTGCGCGAGCACCGGAATACTCTTTTAGACAAGTTAGACCTCGCCTTTAAAGTCCTGCGTAAGCGACAACAAGCCGATTGGAACGCCTTTGAGACCGAGTGTGAGGCCAATTACCATAGCCTCGCTCCACGCTTTGAAACCATCACGGCCTCCATTGAAACCGCCACCGAGTTTCGTCCGATCCGAGACCAACTGATTGAACTACAGCGCGAAGTTCGGGAAGTAAAGCTGTTCCGCGACAAACGGAAAGCCTTCTTTGACCGTCTGGACGAGTTGTTCGAGCAAATCCGCACGAAAGTGGAGGAGGAAAAATCGCACTACGACGAAAAAGCCGAGGCCAATATGGCCCAGTGTCAGACATGGGTGGACGAAGTGCTTCAGATTGTAAACAATACGGCTGAGGGCGATGATTACCAAGCGGCCAAAAAACGGGTGAAGGAACTCACACAAGAAGTCTTTAACATTCAACCGTTGCGGATGAAACAAAAACGTGTCTTCATCAATGCCATTAAAGAAGCCGAAGACCGACTTTATACCAATGCCCGTGCCTTCTACGAGAAAATGAAGTTGGAGCGCGAGGCCCGAAACCGAGACCGCGAAAACCGCGACCGAAACTATAAACAACGCCTGAGCGACAAAATATCGCGCAAGGAAGATGCCATCTCCCGTATCGAAAATAATATTGAGATGGACCGTAAGTACCTCGAAGACATCGAAACCAAGCTCGAATTTGTGTTCAAAGGAAAAAATGTTGGCGAATTGCGCGCCACCTACGAACATAAAATGGAAGAGATCAAAAAGCGAATCGAGGAAAATAAACGGAAAATAAAAGATATTCGTAAAGAAGTTTTGGAACTGCGGCACCCCCCCAAAGAGGAGGCTGCCACAGATGAAAAACCGGAAGATACCGAACCATCCTGACACACAAGCCTCTCAATCCACCGTTGAGGGGCTTATTTTTTTTTGACATGAACCTCTCCGAACTCCGAAGCCTGTTCCCCCATACCGCGCATACCATCTACCTAAACCATGCGGCAACCTCGCCCCTGAGTACCCGCGTGACAGATGCCCTGCATAAGTGGATGACCGAACGACAGGAAACACAGATAGACAACTATCTCCCATTTATGGACACGATTCTGGATGTCCGACGTCAAATTGCAAGCCTGCTCTCGGCGCCTTTGGAAACGGTGGATGTCTGCCCAAATGTCTCAACCGCCCTCAACTGGGTGGCACAAGGGATTCGTTGGAAACCGGGGGATAGAATTGCCCTCCCAGCATGTGAATTTCCGGCCAATGTATGGCCCTTTCTGCATTTGCGCGAACGCGGGGTGGAAATAGATTTTATTCCACATACCGACGGGGTGTTTACCCTCGAAGACATAGAGGCCGCACTTACACCACGTACCCGTCTCTTATCCGTCAGTTGGGTGCAATTCCTTTCCGGATTTCGGGCACCGCTGGCCGAGATTGGCAAACGGACCCGCGAGCGGGGTATCTGGTTTCTGGTGGACGCCATCCAAGGCGTTGGTGCATTGGATTTTGGGGAGGCCGAGGCCCAAGGGGTGGACTTTGCCGCAGGAAGTGCCCATAAATGGATCATGGCCGATCAGGGCATTGGCTGGTGTTATATGTCTCATAACCTGATGGAAGCCCTGCATCCACCTATGGCTGGTTGGCTTTCGGGTGTCGTGGACTGGGAAAACTTCTTCGACTATCGCTTTAATTGGCATCCCGACCTAACGCGCTACCGACTTGGGACGATGAACAATGCCGGAATAGCCACCCTACAAGCCGCTTTATCGGTGTATTTGGCATGTGGACGCGACTGGTGTCACCAACACGTTTTAAACAATGCGGCCTATTTGGCCCTTCATCTCGAAAAGATTGGTTTGCAACGCTACGGCTCCTCCGACCCCGCCCATGCATCTGGTATTGTCACGTTCCGGCATCCAGATCCCGAAATCGTTTATCAGCAGTTACAAAAAAACCAGATCGAAATCTCGGTTCGTAACCGCTTGTTAAGATTTGCCCCTACCTACTATAATACAATAGAGGAGTTGGATCGTACAATTGACGTAATTAAAGCCTTTTAGAACCAATTTTACACACACAAAAGGCACGAGACATCCACCCTATATTTCATCCCGTGCCTTTTGTCTTCTATGCAGGCCTTGCATATATGATTTGGCGAAAAGACGGCTGGTGTTCCCAAAAGGTTACAAGGGTTTTTATCGTATTCGGACTTTATGGTTTTTTCTTAAAGTATCTGTTTATGCACTGTTTAGACCAGACGTAACCTTAACTTAATGCCAAGATTTTGCACAATTGACATACCTGCCAGAGAAAACACACTACCTTCACGGCTGTGGAGTCTCTGCCCATATGCGAACCATACGGGCAACTACCGTCTTGAGACGCCATTAGCCGAATAGAAAACCCAAACATCATAAACCCAAAGGAGGAAAACGCATATGCGAACACCTTTTAAAACCTGGTCGTGGTGGATGTCCCTCGTAGTCTTGCTTGCAACTGCACTCACCGCAGAAGCACAGGTCACGACGGCTTCTTTTACCGGAAAAGTAACAGACCCACAAGGGAATCCTGTTCCGGGAGCCACCATTATTGCCACACACGTTCCATCTGGAACAGTAAACGGAACCACCTCTAACGTAAACGGGAACTACAACCTGCTCTACCTACGGACTGGTGGCCCCTATACCCTCAAAGTGACTTTTGTGGGTTATAAAACGTTTGAGCGGCAGAACCTCTTTCTGTCTTTGTCGGAGCAAAAAAACGTGGACATCAAATTTGTCGAAGAAAACGCAACGGTTGATGTTGAAATTACCGCCGAACGAAATGCAGCTATTGCCGCAGACAGAACGGGTGCGAAACAGAATATTTCGACCGCTGAAATTGAAAACCTCCCGACGATTGCCCGTTCTATTACCGACTTTACCAAAGTTTCTCCGCAAGTGGTTGGAAACAACGTGGGTGGTGCGAATAACCGCTATAACAACATCCAGATTGACGGAGCGGTTACAAACGACGTATTTGGTTTGGCAGATAACGGATTGCCGGGCGGACAAACGGGCGCCCAACCAATTGGTTTGGATGCCATCGCCGAGTTCAACGTAGAAATTGCACCTTACGATGTACGCCAAAGTGGTTTTACGGGCGGTCTTATTAATGCCGTTTCCCGTTCGGGGACCAATAACTTCAGCGGATCCTTGTTTGGCTTTTATCGGAACAATGACTTTACAGGTAAACTCACGAAAGACGCCGGTGGAAATCCACTTTCTACAGCCTCACTCGTTCCAGAGTTTACAGACTATCAAACCGGCTTCCGTGTGGGTGGTCCGATCATCGAAAACAAATTGTTTTTCTTCTTGAATGGTGAACTTCGCGATCGTGGGGACCCCATTGATGCAGGTTTAAAGGATTACAATATAACCGCTCCAAACATCTTCAATGCAACGAAGGCGGATATGGATCGGATTGTAACGGCTGCCAAAAACGTATATGGCTTCGATGCAGGCTCTTACGATAACTTCAATGCCAAAACGGGTAGCCAGTACTTGTTTGCTCGGATTGATTACAACATCAACAAGACCCATCGGTTGATGATTCGTAACAACTTTGTGGATGCCAACCGCCTGCGTGGGGTAGATCGTAATGTCTCTACTTTTGGATTTGATACCCAGGCGTACAAATTTTTAAGTAAGCAAAACTCCACAGTTGTTCAGTTGACTAGTGTACTTGGCGCCAAAATTGGTAACGAAGCCCGTTTGGTCTATACCACCATCCGGGACAAACGTGCTCCAGAAATTAACCCATTCCCGCAAATCGAAATCCAAAACGTAGCTGGTTCTGGAACTTCGGTCTTTATGGGGGTTGAACGTTCTTCTCAACAAAATGCTTTGGATCAGAACCTCTTAAGCTTTACCAATAATTTTTCCTACTTTGCAGGAAATCACAATATTACGGCTGGTGTACAGGTTGATCATTCGGCCTTCTCGAACTTGTTTATTCAAGATGCTTTTGGTACGTGGCGCTTCTCCAGCATTGCCAACTTCGAGAACAAGATTGCCAACCGCTATCGTAAGAGCTATCTCTTGGATGGCGGACAAGAGCGTGCCGAGTGGGCAATGTTGATGTCTGGCGCTTATTTACAAGACCAATGGAAAGCCCTCCCGAACCTTCGCCTTACGCTGGGTGTTCGGGTAGAAGTACCGACTTTCTTGGACAAGCCAACCAAAAACAATCAATTTGCGACAGACTTCCCCGGTCGCAGTACGGATGAAGTACCGAGTGGCCAGTTGTTGTTCAGTCCACGTTTTGGCTTTAACTACGATGTGTTCCAGAACAAAAAAACCCAATTGCGCGGTGGTATTGGGGTATTTTCAGGCAAAACGCCGGGGGTATGGCTTTCCAACCAATACTCCAATACAGGTGTGGACTTTGCGCGGATTGACGTAACCTCTGGTGTACCAGCGGTGAATGTTGATCCAACTTATAAGCCTGCTGCTTCGTTGGTTGCAGCGACGTCTGCGATTGCACTGACCGACAAAGGATTTAAACTCCCGCAGGTCTTGCGTGGTAATATTGGTTTAGACCAAGAATTGCCTTTAGGTTTAGTAGGTACTCTTGAGTTCCTCTATTCCAAGAATATGAATGATGTCGTTTATGAGAACCTGAACCTTGTAACTGATGCCTCGAACATCTCTACAACGACGAAACCTTCTGACGGTCGTCCGTTCTACGTAACCGCTCGCAAATACAGCCGTTATACCAACGTAATGCTACTTAAAAACTCGGATGAAGGCTATACGTATAATTTCTCTGTTCAGTTAAAGAAAAACGAGCGGAACGGCTTGTTCGGAAACCTTGCTTATACTTATGGGGAATCGTGGGATGTCAACTCGGGCCGTTCGAGTGTAGCACAATCGCAGTACGAATTTAACGAAGTGACAGGTAACCCGAACGAACCAGGCTTGGCTCGCTCGGACTATGATGTCCCACATCGGGTTATTGGGACGGTCTCCTATAAGTTCAATCTTGGCAAACTCTTGGGTGTAAAAACGTTGGCCACTACGGCTTCCTTGCTCTATGAAGGCCGGAGTGGCTTCACAGGAAACTACATCTATAATGGAGATGCAAACGGTGATGGATTTAGCCAAAACGATTTGGCGCTTATTCCTGCTAATCAAACGGATGCTGTTTGGCAAAACAATGGTGGAACGGATACCCGTACCCCAGAACAAGTTTGGGCGGACGCAAATGCTTTTATCGAAAGTGTGGCAGACCTGAAAAACAACCGTGGCAAAATCTTCCCACGTAATGGTGCGCGGCAACCTTGGCGGAATAGCTTGGATGCACGTTTCACGATTGACTTGCCAAGTGTTAAGAACCAAAAACTGCAATTAACCGCAGACATTCTGAACGTGCTTAGCTTGCTCAACGAAGATTGGGGCGTAGTGAAGTTCATCAACTTCGACTCCTACACCTTGTTTGGCTTCCGTGGATATGAAGCCGCTACGGGCAAGCCCATTCTTCGCTTCACGAAACCAGCTAACGGAACACCTTATACCACCGACCAAATCGCCTCCCGCTGGCAGATGCAGCTCGGTTTGCGTTATACGTTCTAAGCCGGATTTCGTTTGATGAGCTACCTAAAGGGTTGTCGTGAAATGCGGCAACCCTTTTTTGATCGCCCAATAAACGGTGAGGACTCGCGGATAAGACACAAAAATCCGTATTTTTATGGGCATCAACGCCAAATAATTGTATGGAACCCGATAAACAAGCCCACACCCTTACCGTAGAAGTGCCGCTGGGCCACAACACGCCTTTCCGTTTGGACGTGTACCTGACGCATAAGCTCCCGAATGCCACCCGCAGCAAAGTGCAAGAGGGCATCAAAGAAGGCGCTGTTTTGGTAAATGGAAAAACGCCCAAAGCCTCACAATTGGTACAGCCCGGCGATGTCATCACATGCGTTGTCCTACGCCCTCCCCCCATCGAGGCATTGCCCGAAGCCATTCCCTTAGATATTTTGTATGAAGATGCTTGGTTGATTGTCCTGAATAAACAACCCGGAATGGTGGTACATCCGGCCTATGGCAACCGCTCCGGCACACTCATCAATGCGCTGCTACACCATGTGGGTGCCGGAAAACTAACCTTTGAGGCGGAAGAAGACGAGGAAGATGAAGAACACATTGGCTTAGCAATGCGCAATGCAGCACCGCGCTACGACGGCGATCCCACCATCCGACCCGGCTTGGTGCATCGCTTAGACAAAGACACCTCTGGCCTCATGGTCATTGCCAAAGACGATGCCACCCATGCAAATTTGGCCGATCAATTTGCCAAGCGGACTATCCAGCGGCGTTACCGGGCCATTGTCTGGCGAACCCTTACGCCCCCTTTTGGCACGTTACAAACCCAATTGGGCCGCGACCGCCGAAACCGAAAAATCGTGGCGGTATTACCAGAGGGCCAAGGAAAACATGCCATTACCCATTATGAAACCATTGCGACGTTACAACATTTTTCATTGGTAGAGTTTCGCTTAGAAACCGGACGCACCCACCAGATCCGCGCCCATGCGAAATATTTGGGCCATCCCATTTTTGGCGATGAAACGTATGGTGGAACAAATGTCCCCCCCGAATTGAGCAAGGGATCGCGCAAAGCCTTTTTCCAGAACTTGTTCGAGCGGCTTCCCAGACAGGCCCTACACGCCTATACCCTCGGCTTTTTACACCCTGCCACCGGAAAGAACCTGTTTTTCCAAAATGAACTACCCGATGACATGTTTTGGGTGTGGGAACGGCTACAAAAAATGGATGCACAACTGAGCGGCCACCTTGCCGATTGATCCGTTCCCCGTGAAATACACGCCGCGAGGTGGCAGGCCGTAACAGATCACCGTATATTAATAATTCTATCTCTGAGCCAAAACCCTAAGGGCGATGCCGAAAGAAATCACCCCCATTAGTACCTATCTTTCACCTGATCACATTCAGGTAGGATTTGTTGCACCCGATAAAAACACGGCTATCGAAAGGTTGTTGTCCAACTTAGCGGGACACCCAACGGTTAGCGACCTATCTGCTGTTTCAGCGGCCATTTTCAAGCGCGAGTCGGTTATGTCCACTGGCGTTGGAAAATGCCTTGCCCTCCCCCATGCAAAAACAGACGCCGTTTCTGGCATTGCAATCTCCTTAGGCATTGCAGAGCAAGGTATTCCCTTCGAGGCCATAGACGATCAGCCTGTGCGGATTTTATTGCTTATGGTCGCGCCAACGGATGCCGCTCTGCAACATATCCGGCTCTTGGGGCAAGTTTCCCGTTTGATGAACCGAGAAACTTTCCGTAACCGATTGCTTCATGCACCCGATGCCGCTGCCGTTTTGCGATACTTCGAGGAAGAAGAAGAGCGGATGCGAGAAGAATAACCTTAGAATCTAACCTGTTTTTTTTGTGCAGACTTCGTTTCGGAATATAAAAGGCACCTTCGATGTGCTGCCCCACCACTATACCGCTGCTGGCAACCAGACGTATGGATCTGCCGCATGGCTATTTGTAGAGCGTCGCATCCGTGACGTATTTGAACGTTTCGACTTCCGCGAAATCCGAACGCCCCTGTTTGAACCCACCGAGATGATTGCGCGGGGCGTAGGCGAAACCTCGGATATTGTCACCAAAGAAATGTTTGCGTGGACCAAGGGCGATACAAACTATGTATTGCGTCCGGAACTTACCGCCCCGATTATGCGGGCATATCTCCAGCACCGATTAGACCAGCAAGGCCCTGTGCAACGTCTTTCCTACTTGGGACCGTGCTTCCGGGCCGAGCGCCCTGCCCGTGGGCGGTTTCGGCAGTTCCACCAATTTGGGGCCGAAATCATCGGAAGTGCGGACCCACGTGCAGATGCCGAAGTAGTGGCGGTATTAATGGCTATTTACGGTGCTTTTGGGATAGAGAACCTGCGCCTGCGCATGAATACCCTCGGAACACCCGAAGAAAGAACCGCCTATAAAGCTGCCCTGCGTGCCTTCCTCTTGCCCCATCAAGAAGCACTTTCCGATATTAGCCGCGAACGCTTAGAGAAAAATCCTCTCCGGATTTTAGATACCAAACTGGAACACGAGCAAGCGCTTCTGGAAAAGGCGCCCCTCCTCACAGATTTTCTGGGAGACGAAACCCGCACCTTCTTCGACCGCGTGTGTGGATATGTTCAAGACTTGGGGATTCCCTTTATCACCGATCCGAAGTTGGTACGTGGCTTAGACTATTATGCACACACCACCTTCGAGTTGGAGAGTGATGCCCTGAACGGTGCTTTAGCTGGGGCCGGACGCTACGACTTACTGGCCAAAGATTTTGGTAACCCCAATCCCGTACCAGCCGTTGGATTTGCTGCTGGCATGGAGCGTTTGTTTGTGGTTCTAAGCGATGCTGGTTATGTCTTTCCAGAGGTCTCTGTTCCGGATGTTTTTCTGGTGGCGATGGGAAGCGAGGCCGAGAACTGGGTTTTCCGAAAAGCCCAATCCCTACGCCAAAACGACATACGGGTGGCCTTCGACCTGAAGGGCCGCTCGATGAAGGCACAAATGCGCGAGGCCGACCGCTCACGCGCACCACTCGTGGTTATTGTAGGTGAGCAAGAGTTGACAAGCCAAAGTGTCAACCTTAAAAACATGGCCGAAGGGACGCAGGAAACCATTCCAGCATCCGACCTATTGCACCGAATAAAGAGATTTTCTTCAAAATAAACGTTTCCTTTATGTATCCACGCATCAGTGATATGCTCCGGGCTTGGTTTGGGATAGACTTCCCTTTGCCCATTTATACCTATGGCTTTATGCTGGCGATCGCCATTCTCACCGCAAGTGCGCTTGCCGGACGAGAACTAAAGCGGCTTCAAAAGATTGGGAAGTTGGGGAAACTCACCGAAAAAGTGAAAGATAAAAACGGACGCATTTCCCAAGTTACCATCAATCCTTCCGACTTGATGAGCAATATTACCATCATTGCGGCCATTGCTGGGGTAATTGGCTCTAAAGTCTTTTACATCTTAGAATCGCCAGGCGGCGATGTGGTCGCAAAGTTATTTTCCTCTGGCGGTCTTACCTTTTATGGTGGTCTAATTTTTGGGACAGCCTCGGTTTTATACTATGTCCATAAGAAGGGGATTACGGGGGTTTCTCTCCCTGTTTTTATGGATGCACTTGCACCAACTGTCATTTTGGCATACGGTATTGGACGGATTGGTTGCCACCTTTCGGGGGATGGGGACTGGGGCATTCCCGCCAATATGGCGCTTAAACCGGATTTTTTACCAACATGGCTTTGGGCAGATACCTATCCAGGTAATATCGCAGGCGAAGTGATTGCAGCACCTGGGGTTTACCCAACCCCGTTGTGGGAGTTTATGGCCTGTGTTGCCATTTTTGGAGTCTTGATGGCCCTCAGAAATCATCCGTTTAAACCGGGCTGGATTTTTTCTTTATACTTGTTATTAAATGGTTTGGAACGATTCCTAATTGAAAAAGTGCGTGTAAATGCTCGTTTCGATTTTCTGGGTTTTCAAACCACGCAGGCAGAACTGATTGCTTCAATTCTCATCCTCGCAGGCATTGTAGGATTGGTATTAACCACCCGCAAAACCAAACAGGAAACGACGCCAGCCCAAACGACGCCTTAGAATTGAACGCCCAAACGTGCCATAGGAAGGCCACGTGGGTACTCGTCTGAAAACGCGACCCAGCCGGAAACCACCATATTTCCGGCTTTTGTCCATCCGCCCACCCCATACCCCACATGCAAACGGTTAGACGTTTCCCCTGTTGCCCAGACTCGGCCAGCATCTGCGAACGTTAACCACCCACTTGTAAGAGGTTGTCCGAAGAAGGGGCGGCTAAACAACTCGCTCCGGGCTTCGACATTGGTAAAGGCCATGCTTCTCCCGCCAAACCGACGCTGAAAATAGCCCCGGAGATAGTTCAGTTGGCCCATGCGGTGCGCGGCATAATAGGGAAAATCACCCAAAATGTGGCCGCCTCCGAGCCGTACTGCAAGCAAGCCTGGAACAAAGGAAAACGGAATGTAAAACGACGACTCTCCTATAAATATAGTAAATATCTCATCTTTCTGATTCGTATTCTGATAATGTTTCACCTGTACCAACAACCTCATGCCCCGAGTCGGAAACGTAGTATGATCTGTAAAATTGGTTTGGAGACGGGCTTCCCACCCCCAATATTTCCGGTCTGCATACACATCTGGCAATACGTCTATATCTGCAAGACCGTTTATTCGGGCTTCGCCCAAATGGGTATATTCCCAAAATGGCCCCACCCTTAACCGTTGACTCAGGTCGGTACTACTTCGGTCTATCGCTACCCAAACACGGAATCGCTGCCGCTGAGCATCGTAATACCGATTTTCCGTTTTGGGACTTTCGTTGCCCAATTTATAAAAAGAATGGAAATTGGTAGGAGAAAGGGTGTTCGCCTCGCCAAAGATTCCCCATTTTTTCCAAAGGTGTGGCATATGGACATTTCCCCATAGATTAAAGCCGCCTGTTATAGGCGATACATCACCCGTTGCCTGATAGGCTCTCGTATAAAGCGGATGATAGCCACGAATAACCCGCTGAACACTCAATCCACCAAACACCCAATCGGTTGGATTGGTCTCTCCATAGGGCGCGATGACGGTGAAGGGCTTACGGTATATCCCTTTTTCTGACCTCCGAATGGCCTGTGCGAACGAAGCAATCACCCGCTGTAAATGTGGGATGCGAGACAGCAATACATCGGCTTGTTTATCGCCACTGCTTGCATCCAATGTTACGGGTATTTTAAGTGCCGCTTGCCGAATCACTTCTGGTTGAAGTCTTTCCTTCATAAAAGCGGTCAGCTGTGCCCAACTTTCCGGCCCCCAATCGGCTAAAAAAGCGACGTCACTGGTATTTGCGGTGATAAATGCAGTCAGGTCTTCGGCTTTTCCATTATACTTCGGACGCCGCATGCGCGTATCATGAAGGCCGATTGCTTGGTTCATCAGACCATCGTAGCGGGTCATCCCCAAAAACGGCGCCCAAACGGGGACATACGTTTTCTCGTGCGCTTCTCCTTGGGGGCGCCATGTTTGCGGAGCAGCTTCTGGCGCACCAAGGAGTATCCCTAAAATCCGAAAAGTGGCATACTGGAACACCGCTACCCCGCCTTCGAGACGTTTGTTGTGAAAACGTTGTAGCAGTGTATCGGCAGAGAGGGTACGAACCTCGTCTTCAGGCTGGGCTTGCTCCCAGATAGCCGGACGCCCCCACCATCGCCGAAACTCAAAACCAGAAGCCGACAGACCCAATGCTTCGGCTAAGTGCATTGCCAAAAAGCCCCCGAAGGGGTACCGCGCCGGATCTGGCTTTATGGGCCACAAACGGAAAAAGTGCCCGGTTGTGGCTTGGTGTACCCATACCCCGTCTTTGCGTTGCGGATCGCCCCTTAGAACACTCAGCGGTGCGACAGAAGGATCTATGCGCTGAAGAACTATTGGGGTAGTCCAAGCGTCTCGGTATTGCCCACCAAACAGCCACACGGGTGCATCGGTAGGCGTCAAACGTGGTGCAAGTGGTTGCGCATATAAAACAGCATAACCACCCCAAACCCACAAGAGTATGAAACAGTTTCGATAAAGGAACCGTCGGTATTTCCCATATGGAAAAGCCTTGCACCGGATCAAATATCCGGTTGTGTCGTTAAGGAAATGTTTTTTCACCCGCCCGCCTTCTTTTTATGCGAGAATTGTTTCAGTTAAATCATTATTTCCGAAAATACGCCTATTTGTTTTGGCCCGGCATCTTTTTTTGTTTTGCCAGTGCCATCTTTTCGGTGATGGTTCCCATGATTGTGCGTTTTGGCGTAGATGCCATTCCGCGCATGGTAGCGCAGTATCAGATGGTGCAGGGAACGGCAGCAGCCCCCCTCTTGTTCCGTCAGAGTGTTTATGGACTGCTGGAATTTGGAGGACTGGTGCTCTTGGTGAGCCTCTTGAGTGGTATTTGTCTGTTTATCATGCGCCAAACCATCATTGTGATGTCGCGACATGTAGAATATGACTTGCGGAACGACTTGTACCACCACCTCCAAACACTTTCCGCTGGTTGGTACACACGCACCCCTACGGGCGATGTGATGAGTCGCCTTACCAGCGACATCGAACAAGTCCGGCAATATGTTGGGCCAGCCATTATGTATGCTGCCCGTTCCATTGTCGTCGTGATCGTGGCGGTTGTGGTCATGTTTATGATCTCACCTACCCTCACATGGTACTCTATGATCCCAATGCCCCTTTTGGCCATTGCCATTTATTATATCTCGCGGCTTAGTTTCTCGCGAAGTCAAGCCATTCAAGAGCAATATGCCGTTCTTACCAGCCGTTCGCAAGAAGTTTTTTCCGGAATTCGGGTGATCAAAGCCTATGCACGCGAGGCGTTTGAGTCGGATGAGTTTGACCGTGAATCCGATGAATACCGCAAGCGAAATATGGGACTTGCTCGCGTGGAGGCAGCCTTCCGCCCAGCCTTTGTGATTTTAATTGGAATGAGTGTGGTCATTGTGATCTGGGTGGGAGGAGATTTATACATGCAGGGCCAGATTTCCATCGGTAACATCGCCGAGTACATCATTTATGTCACCCTTATGACATGGCCCGTCGCCTCTATGGGCTACATTATCATGCTGATACAACGGGCAAAAGCCTCTTGGTTACGCCTGAACAAAATTTTCCATACAAAGCCAGAAGTGGCGGATAGCGAACAGACGAACCCCGCTATTACCCACTTAGACGGCCATTTTGAATTCCGCGAAGTCACGTTTCGTTATACACCAGATGGCCCCGACGTCCTAAAAAAGGTGAATTTTCAGATAGAAGCAGGCAAAACCTTGGCCATTGTAGGACGAACAGGTTCGGGAAAAACCACCATTGCCGAATTAATGCTGCGGCTGTACGACACCCAATCGGGCGAAATCTTGGTGGATGGTCAGCATATACACACCATACCGCTTCAAACCCTCCGAGGAGCTGCCGGATATGTCTCGCAAGATGTGTTCCTGTTTTCCGATACCATTGCAAACAATATTGCTTTTGGCCGGATGGATGCACCCGAAGACGAAATAGCACGCGCCGCCGCCGAGGCCGACCTACTCGAAAATGTCCAAGGCTTTTCGGAAGGCTTCGAGACCTTTGTTGGCGAACGCGGTATTACCCTCTCTGGTGGACAAAAACAACGGACTTCCATCGCACGCGCACTGGTCCGAAATCCGAAACTACTGATTTTGGACGATGCCCTGAGTGCCGTTGATACCGCAACCGAGGCCAAAATCTTGGAAGCCCTCCGCAAACATTATGGCAAACGGACGGTGGTCATTATCTCGCACCGAATTTCTGCTGTGCAAGACGCCGACTTAATTCTGGTGATGGACAATGGGCAAGTGGTGGAGTCTGGCACACACGAGGCACTTTTAGACCAAAATGGTCTGTATAAAGACCTCTATACCAAGCAATTGCTCGAAGAAGAAATTGCCGCATTGACCTAATTCTTTCTTTCCACATCCTGCAAATTCAAATACTTGTGAGCAATAAACCTGCAAATGCACCCGCTAAGTCGGAAAATCGCAAAAAAAGTAATCCCCAGATAGATACCGATGAAGTAGCCGCAAAGTTTGACCGCCACCTCTTTGTTCGGATCATGGGCTACCTGAAGCCCTACAAAGGATGGGTGGTATTGGCGTTCCTCTTGAACCTATTAGGCGCACTGATGGGGCCTTTGCGCCCATACCTCACCCAAATTGCTATTGATGAACACATCGTTAAACATGATGCAACGGGCTTGTTAGGGATTGTAATGGCCCTCTTTGGCTTACTTGCCCTCGAAGGGGTAATTAGCTGGGGAAATGCGTATCTCACTTCTTGGATTGGACAAAACGCCATCTTTGATCTTCGGCAGAAGGTCTTCCGTCATTTACAAAACCTCACCCTTTCATTTTTCGACAAGCAGCCCGTAGGACGGCTTATTACACGAACCACCTCGGATGTAGAGGCCCTAAATACCGTACTTTCCGCCGGAGTGGTCACCATTTTGGGCAATATTTTCTCTATCCTTTTTATCATGTACTTCATGGTGATGCTCCACTGGAAATTGGCTCTACTCACCTTGGCCATTGTACCATTTATGTGGTGGGTCTCCGTAATCTTCCGTAAAAGAATGCGTGATGCTTTTCGGGAAACACGAAAACAAGTCGCACGCCTCAATGCCTTCTTAAACGAGCACGTCACAGGCATGAAGATTGTACAGGTATATAACCGCGAAGCCGAAGAAATGAAGCGCTTTGATGACGTGAACAACGATAACCGGAAGGCACAAATCAAAACCGTTTTCTACTTTGCCCTGTTCTATCCAGTTATAGACGTTATTGCAGCACTTGCATTGGCCTTGGTCATCTGGTATGGCGGTGTTCAGGCCGTAGATCGCTCCCTCTCGCTGGGGGTCTTGGTGGCTTTTATCCAGTACGTCCGGATGTTCTTTGAACCCATCCGACAACTTTCCGACCAATACAGCACACTACAAGGAGCGATGGCGGCTTCGGAACGCCTTTTCCAACTCCTGGACTTAGACCAAACCACCCGTGAAGACGAACACCCGAAAATGCCAGACGCCTTCCGTGGGAAAATTGAGTTCAAAAACGTGTGGTTTGCCTACGAAACCCCTACCGAAAATGCGGAACCCAAATGGGTATTGAAAGATGTTTCTTTTGTGGTGGAACCCGGTCAAACGGTGGCAGTCGTGGGCCCCACAGGATCCGGTAAAACCACCCTCATTAACCTCTTGCTCCGGTTCTATGAAACACAAAAAGGCCAAATTCTAATAGATGGCGTGGATATCCGAGAAATGCCTTTGGCTACGCTCCGCCGGAAAATCGGGCTGGTATTACAGGAGGTTTTTTTATTCTCCGGATCCGTAGCCAGGAACATTACGCTGGGCGACCCTCACTTCACAGAGGCGCAAATCAAAAGAGCTGCCGAAAGTGTGGGAGCCGCAACATTTATCGAACAACTCCCGGACAAATACCAACAAAATGTGCAGGAACGGGGGGCTTCCCTCTCTCATGGGCAGCGGCAACTGCTCTCGTTTGCACGCGCCTTGGTATTCGATCCGGCGGTATTGGTCTTGGACGAGGCAACCTCAAGCATAGACACCGAGACCGAGGAAATGATTCAACACGCCTTGGAAAATATGTTCGAGGGCAGAACCTCTGTGGTGATTGCCCACCGGCTTTCTACCATCCAAAATGCTGACCAAATTCTGGTAATCCACCGAGGTGTTCTCCGCGAAAAAGGCAATCACCAAGCGCTATTGGCACAAAATGGCCTCTATAAACGCCTCTATGAACTGCAATACAAAGAACAGGAAGTCTTGTAGAGGGGAAACGGACTCCATGCGGGGTATTTTTCCGCCATTGGGTCCACCGAGAGCCAGCGGCCAATCCCCGAAGCGTAGTACCGCGCACCACACGAGGCGAAGCCGACTCATGGAGCGAAGCGGAATAAGTCGCAGATTCACCGGAAGGTAAAGTAATCTAATCCCGTTTACTCCGCTAGGTTTCGTGAATCTGCGCTTACGCTTGATTTCGGCATCGCGTTCCTTGCCTGTGAATTTTTCTTTTGTATTACTCGCACTTGCATAGCTACGCCCCGGCATAATACCGCCACAAGGCTCAAAATCATACCCTTCTACACGGATTCCATCTTCCTTCAGCACCACCCGTGTACTCCCCAAGTGGTCTTTCAGGTAGTAATACATCACAGGGTAGTTTGTGATGCTCTTTTAGGTGCGACCGAATGCCGTATTTCAATGATTGAGCATAGACAGAAATGGCGCTTGGGCATGGAAAACGCCGTTTTAATAATTGAGATTCAATCTTTTTTACCATTTTCATAATGAAAATGATACTGCCCGCCTGAAAATTTCTCAATAAACTCTGCGGTATTGTGGTGTTCTTTCGACGGAATAAACCATCCATTCTGAATGTGCCATTCATAGACACTTATATTTAATGGGTAAAATGTTAGTATCCCTGTCAAAGAATACCTTTCAATCCACACTTCAGCATTTAAAACGGAATCAAATACTCCGCTTGGAAAACGAGCATTATTGCCATTAAATACCCATACTCCATTTGTTTTATTCATTTTATTTGGGGTTTTGATGTCTGTGCCAACGTCCAATCTTCTTTACTGCCCTCCTAATTACCTGTTTATTGTTTTCAACAACTTCACGTTGAGTGACTGATAGTTCAGGACTTCCCTTTAGTGGCTTGCCGTTTTGACCAATTTTCACCTCACTCCCCCCGCCTTTCACATGAACATGAGGAGGAGCATGATCTCCACTTCTTGTGTAATGTTTAATTTCAACCTGTCCTTCTTTTATAATGGTTTTATCTGGCAATTGAGGTTCTGTCTCCGCATACAACCTTCCGTTGTCCATTAGAGGATCATAATCCCATGGAGAACAAGGCTCCATTGCTGTTCCAGAGATACAAGGTAAGTTATATTTCTTGTTTTCGGAAGCAATTATAGCAAGTGCACTTACCACTATTACGGTCGGCGCAGCGATGGACAAAGACGCTTCAAGATACGAAGCAATCGCTGCATTTGCTGACATGCTGGAACCACCAAGCGGTATAACCATTGCGCTTGCTAAACCGAGGCTCGTCAGGGTCGGGGACTCATTAATGGGCGCTTGCTCAAGTTGTGTCACAACTTCCAAACTTCCTCTATCAGTTCGATTGGCTAAATAAAAACGATCTGGGGCTTCGTTTTTAATACGCTGGACTTCATTTCCACGGTTATCGTAATAAATATCATCCAGCCCGTCAGGGTCAATAAATAGCAATAGATTATTTTTTCCGTAAATATAACCACTATGATCTACCTTTTTCTCCGCCAGCGGGTCCACCGACAGCCACCGCCCAATCCCCGAAGCGTAGTACCGCGCACCACACGCGGCGAAGCCGACTCATGGAGCGAAGCGGAATAAAGTAGTCAAAGCCCGTATCGGCATCGCGTTCCTTGCCCCGCCCGCTAAGGCGGAGCGGTGAACTTCTCTTTCGTGGGCGACGCGCCGCTTTGGAAGCTGCGGCTCGACATGGTGCCACCGAACGGCTTCCTTCGACATTCGACGCTGGTATTTACACCATTATATCAGACTAAAAATCTTTTATTTACCCACGTTTTCTCGCAATTAACCATGCCAAATTAACCTTATACTTTCTTGGCAAAAGCCTTCAAGTTACGCAATAAATTTGCGGACCGCATTGCATTTCGGCTGTCTTGTACTAAATGTGCTGGAACACAGTAGATAAAATTAATATTGGAAAGTAGTTTATCAAAAGCTTCTCGTAAATAGTTTTTAACAGATTCAGAAGTAAGGCTTAATTCTTGAAATATCTCTACTCGTCCATCTAAAATAGTCAGCATATCTTCTAAATCTCGGCTTCCGTAAAAATCGGAGTTGCCGCGTATTTCAAAAGCAAACATTTTGGTGGCCAAAAAATAGGGTGCTGCCATAATTGGTATTTGGTGTTGTTCAATTAGAATGTGCTGAATATGCAATAAGGCATCCTTGTACCAATGATTCCCAAATCCTAAAATCATCTCATCCAAAGGCATGACATCTACTTTAAGTCCTCGATAAAGATAACGACAAAGCGGTGCGCCCATACTTGCATCGGGATTAAAACCTATTGCGCGTAAATGTTCGGTAAAATATTCGTATTTACTCCGCGATAGAATTTCTACCACCACGTCCACATCTTGCGTGGGCCGAAACTCTTGAATCGTAGGATCGGTGATCAAAAGCGGAATCGTGCTTCCGCCAACAAACATAAATGGATGCTCTAATGCCTCAAAGACTTCAAAGATGGCCACCAATTCACTTTTAAGCGGAAAATGTTTCGTCATATTGATGCAAGATTTGCTGTATTTTTTCTAAGGCAAGTTCGCGCTCCCGCACTTTTCCAACGCGTAAACAATCTATCCATGCCAGCAGTTGATACAACGAAGCATCTTTCTGCGCCGCTTCGGGCGCTTTTTTGGTCAATGGCTCAAGGGAATGCCCGCAGACTGTGCCGTGTGGATTTGCCCAAATGTGAGGAAGTTCATTCAAGGAAGTTCTAATATCGTCGGTTAATCCATAATGCCATGCCGTTGGAAATCCATAATCTACTTTGCCAACTTTTGCATAAAAAAAGAAGGGCATGGTTTCCAATACTTTTGCCAAAAAAGTTGTGTTGATACGCCAATCTTGATGGAGCAATTTGCTTGCATGCAAGCGTTTGACTGCGGCATGTATTTCGGATTTACTCATACACAACTCGGAAGCCAAGAACTGATAGCTTGGCTTTTGTGATGGAAGCCTGATCAATTTTAGGATAGTGAGAATATCTTGTGGTTTAAGCATTTTTATTCAGTCGTTCTTAATTCTTGAACAAAGAACAAATAAAAAAACTTAAAGTTCCCCGCTCCATCAAAGATGCACCAAATCGCTTCGCTTCGTTGCGCTGCGTGGCGTGACACGAAGAAACGGCGCTCCCATCCTGAAGCACCGTTTTGATGGAATACTACTCGAAAGACTGCCCCATATCAACTTTGCAAAACTCTGATACGGGCAAGGTCATTATATCTTTATTATGAGCATTGGCATAATCTTCACCACAAAGGTAGTATAAATCATTTTTGTATGGTACCCGATAAGTACCAGTTTTCCATATTCGGAAAGAATGGAGTAATGACAAATCACCAGTGCGACGAATTTGTATATTTTCATGAGATGGAAGGAGTAAAGACTTCCAAAAACTCCCAAACATAGATGGGCTATTAATTGTAATAGCTACTTTATCCGAAATATATTCGAAACCACCGGAAATTCTGGGAATATTATTTGGCACTGCTTTTTTATTCAAAAATATACGACCGCGATTATAGGAAATACCATTTATGCAAATGACTTCTCCTGTAAAAAATCCATCTTCTCCTTTTACACTTCGGCAAATTGAATCAGTTTGAATTAATTTCATTTTTGTTAATACCTCTTTGGGAACCTCGGTTGGCTTTATAGGTTTTTTGGCACTCAAATAAAACCAAGAGTAAAACAGCACTATACAAGTTATGAATCCCAAGAACCCTCTCTTGACTAATTTGAGTACTTTCATTTTGCTAAACCTCGATGAACTAAATACTGATGGACAAAATTCATG
>JAEUSQ010000004.1 GCA_016788705.1 Bacteroidetes Order II. bacterium | reverse complement strand
CGCCGTTGTCGTTTGGGTGGTGCCACATTGGCTGCCTGCGGTATCATAGGCTTTTACCTCAACCCCCGCCACCAATGGCTCGGCGCTTTCTTTTGTGCCATTGCCGTTAAAATCACGAAACACCGTTCCCGTGATTTGTGCCTGAACAGAGACCGAAAACAGCAAGAATAGCCCTACAACAAAAAGTAATTTTCGCTGCCACACAGACAAGTTACCCCAATGGCGATAAATAAAAACTGGGATACCTATTTTCTCAGTTGACGTTATTTTATTCTTTGGCATAGGAGACAATAGATTAGATTAGTTAAATGCAATCATACAGGATGCACAGTACGCCTCAGTGAACAACAAAGAATGTGCCACCTTAAGGCTACTCGGCAACCACTTACCTCAAAAAAGTTGACTTCTTTCAAAAAAATGACACGACTACCCCCACCCCAATCAATATTCACACAAAAAACAACACAGTGCCCTTATAAAGACGTGTAATAATTAGCTGACTAATGGCTATCCGCCGAGGTGAACAATCACTAATGATTAAATCTTGGCCATATCCTTACAAGACTCAGTCTTAAACATGTGCTAAGGGGTCTTGTACTATATTCGCGGAGGTTAAGAATGTGCTTGGGGAGTTACTGGTGTCTTCGCCACCTCCAACCATACCCTTTGTTGCCTGTACAGCATTTTCTCATTCAGAATTACCCAGATACGCATCTAAAGAAGTATTCTCGAAGTGGTTCTCCCCGAAGTATCGAAGGGTTTTGCCAAATTTATCCGAAGGCATAAAACCAGGCATGGCATAGAGGTATTGCAGTTTCTCCCGTCCCGGCGCCATAAAAACATGGGTTGGAAAACCCCGTACTTGTAGTGAAAGTGCCAGTTCCGACTCTGTAAAGGTCATATTTTTAAAAGAGAGGGATTGTGTACCCTCGGCATTTACACGGGTGATGGCATAGGTTTCATTCAGGTATTGGCGCACGGCGGGGTCGGTATAAACCTCGCGCTGAAACTTTCGACACCAGCCGCACCAATCGGTATAGACAAAGATCAAGAGTTTTTTATCGGTGGCTTCTGCCTCGGCCACGGCATCTGGAAAAGATTTCCACCGGAGGGTGGTATCCGCCACCACAGGACGTGTGAGGGATTGTGGTTCGGGCGGGTTTTGGGCACAAGTACGGCCTGCGGAGAGCAAACCCAAAAACCACAGCGGGGCGACAACATAAAAAATGGTTTGTTTCATGATATCAGGATGATGTTTAGGTGATCTATTAGACACCCAAAACCGTGCCTTGATCTCCGTAGGTGAACAGAAAAACGTTTCTATTTATTTTTTTCATGAACCTGGCGGTTTGCCCTGATCAGGTATTGAACGGCTAAGTGATAGCCAAACGTACCCAAGCCTGCAATTTGTCCTGCACAAACAGGGGCCAGCATCGAGGTATGGCGAAAAGGCTCACGGGCATGAACATTGGAAATATGTACCTCTACCACCACCGGACGTATGGCGGCGATGGCATCACGCAAGGCTACGGACGTATGGGTATAGCCCCCCGGATTAAAGGCCACGCCTTCCACCTGCTCGCGGTGTGCCTGATGTAACCGATCTATCAGTTCGCCTTCGTGATTGCTCTGAAAAAAGGCAAATGTTGCTTCTGGGAAATTCATCCTGAGTTCCGCCTCGATGTCTTTCAAGGTGGTTTTGCCATATTTCTCTGGCTCTCGTTCGCCCAAGAGGTTCAGATTAGGGCCATTTAAGACAAGAATGCGCATAGCGTTAGCGTATTTAGGCTGTTTCTAACATCAGGCCATCAAACGCAAAGCGGATATGCGAAGGTAACAAGGCTTCTTCCCGCTCATGTAGCACCTGATGGGTCATGTGGATAAAATAGGTGCGCTTTGCACCAATCTGCGTAGCGGCTTCAATGGCTTGTGCAATCGAAAAGTGGGAATGATGTTCTTGCGGCCTAAGGGCATCCAAGACCAATAAATCCAGCCCTTTAAGCAAAGTCATAGAGGACTCCGGAATGGCACTGGTATCCGTCAGATAGGCCATATTTCCAATTCGATAGCCATAAATCGGAAGTGCCCCATGAAACAACGGAATGGGGGTAATCGAGACCTTGCAGTCGGTATTTTCTTGGTGTAGCGGCGTGCCATCCGGCAATGCCACATCAAAGCTATACCGCCCAGAGACCTCGAAGGGCGCCGAAACGGACCTCAGTACCATTTTGGGGACACCGGGATAGGAGCCATCTTGAAAGATGTAGCCAAACATCGTCTGCAATACCTGCCCTACATTGGGGGCTACATAACAAGGAATGGGATGGGGATTATAAAAAAAATAGGGCCGCAAATCTTCCATCCCAAACACATGGTCGTAGTGGTGATGTGTATAAAGTACGGCATCTACTTGTTTGATTTGTGCCCGCATGGCTTGGTAGCGAAAATCGGGGCCAGAATCTATGAGCAAATGGAGTCCATTCACCTCGATAAAGGCCGAACACCGCAATCGTTTGTCGCGCGGATCGGTGGAGGTGCAAATTTCGCAGGTGCAACCCAATACAGGAACGCCGGTGGAAGTACCGGTTCCGAGAAAGGTAATTTTGATTTTATGCGGATCCGTCATGGAGTTCTCATTCGGGCGTATCGGGCTTGCGTGCCTGCCAAAGGGCTTCAAGGACTTTTCGGACGGCTGGTCGGACGGTTAGCGCTTCTTCGGGCATGTCTCGGAGCCGTTCGGCCAATAAGCCCACATGCACTTCCGCCGGATGTCGTTTATTGAGCACAAGATACGGACGCTGCTTCACCTCGCAGGCGCCGCCTCGAAAGTTTCCGGCATCAAAAACCACCCGTATTCCTAATTTTCCGGCTAATTGTGCCAGTTCTTTTACCATTGCTTCTGTCTTCATGCAATAATACCTATTAAAAAAGGATTCCCACCCGCGCCCCCATTTGTTTACCAGCATAGCGGGTTTGCTGCGGAGATGATTTGAACTGGAGGCCCGTGTACCGAACATCCCAGTCGAAGCCGCGCAGATCGGCCCCAATAACCAAGCCATAACGGCCTATTAGCCCTGAAAGCCGCAGTTCGGCAGTCGCATCGTATTGTCGGGCAAGGCCCAATCCACTGTCTTGCGTCTGTAAAGCCAGCCCGCCCCCTGCCATTGCCCGAAAAACCAATGCCGTTTTACGTCCTACCCGCAGGTCTCCCGCCACTCCGGTCGCTAATTGTGCAGCGGTTACCCCAAAATATGCACCAGGGGCATTAAACTGGTCTTTCGGGCCACTCCGGCGAAAATCCAGCACCAAGCCAATCGGGACGGAAAACTGGTTGCGTCCTTGGCGATTAAGCGGGATACCATTTATAGAAGCGGCATGAAAATCTCGGATTTCGTACACACAACTGGCCCCTGTATCACAGGCGTTGACGCTTCCGAGTACACCCGACACCACCAGTCCGGGCGTTTGCAAGACCGCATAATAGAGCTGCATCGGGTCGAAGCGAAGCGTCTGAGTCCCTCCCGACGCCAAATCTGCCCTGATTTGGTAGGTTCCTTTTAGACGTCCCACGGAAAGCCCGCGTTCCGAGGTTTCGGTTTTTTCGCGACTGGGGATGGAAAACATCTGTGCATGCACGCCCATTGCCGAACCAATGGCAACCAAGACGAGCGGGAAAAGGTTTTTCAGAATAGGGGAAGGGGAATAAAACATGATACAACTCCAAAACAATGATCGAATGCCTTTATTGCCGCCACATCACCTCTTCACTGTAACGGGCTTTGATCTCGGAAAGGCTGTCTCCGCCAAATTTCTCTAAGAATGCATTCGCCAGCACCACCGCCACCACCGATTCGGCCACGGTAGAAGCAGCGGGCACACTGGTAACATCACTGCGTTCGTATCGGGTAGGTTGGGATTCACCTGTATTCATATCTGCTGTTTCAAGGGGTTTAATCAGGGTAGGAATGGGTTTCATATAGCCACGAATAACGATGGGCATCCCATTCGTCACCCCGCCTTCAATGCCACCAGCGCGGTTGGTGCGCCGCCGGAAGGTGTCCCCCTTTTTGTAAATTTCGTCATGTATCTGCGATCCCGGCAACATGCTGCCCAAAAGTCCATCACCAATTTCTACGGCTTTTTGTGCCTGAATCGAGAGAATGGCTTGTCCCAAAAGGCCGTCTAACTTACGGTCCCATTGGACATAAGACCCCAACCCTGGCGGCACACCGGTAATCACCACCTCGTAGGCCCCACCAAGCGAATCACCGCTTTTTTTGGTTTCTTTTATGTGCTCGATACAACGTTCCGTCAGGTCATTGTCTAATATCCGCACCTCGCTTTCATCCGCCGCACGGTATAAGGCAGCAGCGCCGCCTTCCTCTATCAGCGCCTGTACGCGGTCTTGCCAAGCGGAAGGGTCTTCATACCCAACTGCACCGATTCGTACCACATGGCTTCCAATCTCGATGCCCACTTGCCGCAGGAACTGCCGCGCCACCGAGCAACATGCCACGCGCATGGCGGTTTCACGGGCCGAAGAACGGTCTATTACAGGCCGAATGTCATCCAAGTGGTATTTCTGAACCCCCACCAAATCGGCATGACCCGGACGTGGCAGCGTGATTTTCTCGATCCCTTCGCCCGATCCATCCACCGACATGACTTGTGGCCAATTGGCTTTGTCTTTGTGATACGACGTATTTTCTAATTTAATGGCAATGGGGCTGCCCATCGTTTCGGCAAACCGGACGCCAGAATAGAGGTGTACCTGATCGGTCTCAATCTTGGCACGTCCACCCCGGCCATACCCCTGCCAACGCCGCCGTGTATGCTCGTTCAGGTCATTAGGGTGGAGAGGAACACCAGCCGGAACACCCTCCACAATGCCAATCAAGGCTTCTCCGTGCGATTCTCCTGCGGTAAAATATCGGATCATATGGGAAAAAGTGGTTAAAACAAAAAAAGGACTGTACGGAAAAATCGTACCCTGTTTGGGGGGATTTGCTAACGCAATGCCAGCATGAAGTTACATACTTTCCATCCATTGCAAACCACCAAGACCGTGTTTCATTTATTACTCAAACGATGCGTCTTGGTGCTGCACCACAAAATCATAGATTCCCATGCCAAAGATGAGTCTTGAAGAAACGTTTTCCCACCGTTTTAAGTGTCCAAAATGCCACCATAAAGGTGCCCACACCCATCGGGTACACGCCACTCCCGAAGCTGCAGAAGCCGAGGCAGAAACTGGTTATTTAGCTGTTTCGTGCCCACTTTGTGGATTCACAGAGTTTTACAACATCCAAACCCTTATGCAGCAGTCTCATTGGCATACAGTCATAGACACCATATATGGGCATTAAGGTGCGCCGCGCAATACCGCACGAATGGCTGACAGTTGGCCATCGTTAGAGGCTGGTGTCACCCCAAGTAAATGGCAGAGTAAGGCATACAGATGTATGTTATCAAAGGCCGAAACGGTTTTTCCTTTTTTGAATGCAGGGCCATTCGCTATAAATGTAGCCCGCATAGATGCAAGCGCATTGTCGTGGCCATGTGTACCTTTGTTATAGTTTGGGTTATTTTGGGCATACCGAAATTGTTCCCTTGTCATTTGCATCCAGCCCTCATGCGAGAGGCTGATAATGGGTGATATCCGGTAGTGGGTTCCGTAATGGAATCGTTTCGGCAGGGCTTCCTTTTTGTAGGTCTGGGCATTTGGCATACGCTTTAACGCTTGAAGAACCGAGTCTGTTTTTCCCTTTTTAGGCCAAAAATAACCAATTTCGCCCCCAATATAACGCTCTAATTGTCTCATATCTACATAATCCTCCACCTGCATCACACGGTCTAAGCTGATGTTCAGCATCCCATGATCGGACGTGACAATGAGGTTCACCTTTCCGGCCATGCCTCTTTTTTCCAACCCAGCCAATAGCGGAGCAAGGTAGCCATCCACTTCGCGGATTGCGGCTTCGGTTTCTGGCGCATCCGGGCCATAGCGGTGTCCGGCATCATCGGTTTGACTAAAGTATAAGGTAAAGAGTTGGGGGCGTTTTTCTTGCGGAAGGTCTAACCATGCAAGCATGGTATCTACACGGGCAATTCCAGGCATTTCATGTTCATAAACTTTCCAGTACGTTGGATGTACTCCCTTGATCGGGGTTTCGGAGCCGGGCCAGAACATTACCCCCGACCGCTTTCCTTGTTTTTGTGCCGTCACCCATATGGGTTCACCCCCCCACCAGTGTGGGTCCGTAACCGCTTTCCGGTTCCTCAGAGAGAAAAAATCGGTCTGGGTACTGTCATACATCGTATTGTTGATGATGCCATGATGATCGGGATAAAGCCCCGTGACCAGTGTATAGTGATTGGGGAAGGTTTTGGAAGGAAAGGAAGGCGTCATCCATTCCGCACGAACCCCAGCGGCCACCAATTGCCGCAAGGCTGGCGCCTCGGTCTTTTGCCAATAATCGCTCCGAAAGCCATCTAAAGAAATCAAGATCAACGGGATACTCTCGTCTGTCGCAGGGCGTAGCGTGGCCGGGGCCTTACACCCACTCCACACCAAAAGGGTAATCCCTAAAATATACCGCATGGTTCCTCCTAAAAAAATGAAGCCTGCTTAACGCCGTATTTTGATTCAAATGCGCGGTTGCGTACCTTTGTACAAACCCCAATCTACGATGAAAAAAGCAATCTGTCTCCTGTTTTTAGGCCTATTGCCCACTTTTTTACAGGCCCAACTGCCTCAGAGTGCGCGTGTGGTGTCGTATCATATTAAAGTCCAGCTGGATGCGGCGCGCAAAACACTGACAGGTACACAAACCATGACGTGGCGCAATACAGGTCCTACACCTGTCCAAACGTTACAATTCCATCTGTATCTGAACGCCTTTCGGAATGCCAAATCTACCTTTATGCGCGAAAGTGGTGGCGAACATCGGGGTTTTAAGACCGGTGGAAAAGATACTTGGGGTCGTATAGACCTTATAAACATTCGCCAGACCAATGGGCCAGACCTTCGTTCGGGGCTTTCTTTCATCCGGCCTGATGATGGAAATCCGGATGATTTTACCGTAGCGGCCCTTTCTTTGCCTCAAGCAGTGCCACCGGGCAAGACCGTGTCGTTAGAGGTGGAATTTAAGGCCAAACTGCCGCGTATTTTTGCCCGGACGGGCTGGTCCACCGATGAAGCCGGACATTCTTTCTTTATGATAGCCCAGTGGTTCCCTAAATTTGGGGTATATGAACCACCCGGAAGACGGTATGTGCCCGCAAATGCCACAACCGGGCGCTGGAACACCCATCAATTCCATTCAAACTCGGAATTTTATGCCGACTTCGGTAGCTACAAAGTGGAAATGACTGTCCCAAATGGCTATTTGATAGGCGCTACAGGGCGCGAAACGGCACGCACCTCTGATGGCCACCGAACCACGTTTGTCTATGAAGCACAGGATGTACACGACTTTGCATGGACGGCCTCGCGGTCTTTCCGAGAATTCACCACTACTTGGAAGCATGTAAAAATCCGGGCATTGGTGCAGGAAGTTCACGCTGCGCAGGGACAACGCCATTTAGATGCCGCCCTTACCGCGCTTACGTACTTTGATCGCTGGTATGGAACGTATCCTTATGACACCCTTACCCTTGTAGATGCACTTTCTGGGGCCAATGGCATGGAGTATCCAACGCTGATTACCTGCGGCACTTCGTATGGCACGCCCTCTTGGTCGCGTTTTCTCGAAGCCGTAACCATTCACGAGTTTGGGCATCAGTTTTGGTATGGCTTGGTTGCGAGCAACGAATTCGAAGAGTCGTGGTTAGACGAAGGGATCAATTCATATACCGAACACAAGATCATGGATGCGGCGTATGGCAGCGGGTCCGCCTTAGACCTTCCGGGGTTTCCACTCTCTGACGGCGTTTTGCAACGTTTGTCCTTTACCCTAGACCGCGACAATCGCTGTGTGGTGGTTACCGATACGTGGAAATTCACCTCGGATGATGCCTTCCGTACTTGCTCCTATTCAAAACCAGGAACCATGCTCGCCGCACTCGAAGAGTTGCTCGGCACACGTACCATGCAAAACCTATTACGAACATATGCTTCACGATGGCAATACAAACACCCTACCACCCACGATTTCATGGCCGTTGCAGAAGAGGTTGCTGGCCGTCCTCTCGGCTGGTTTTTCCAACAATACTTGTTTTCAGCCGCCACCAACGATTATGCCGTAGGTGATATTCGTGGGAAAACCGTCTGGCTGCAAAACTTAGGAGATGGCTTCTTTCCACAAAGCGTTCGGTTTGTCTTGGAAAATCGCGAGGTCGTTTGGAAATATTGGGAAGGCCGCGATCGGTGGAAAGCCTTTTCGTTTCCCCAAAACATTCGAGCGGTACACATTGATCCCTCATTCCAAAACCGTTTAGACTTAGATCGCCTAAATAACCAAAAAACCATCGCACCGGATGGCCACTTTTCGGGAGCCCTTAAACGCAGGCTACTCCTCTGGATTCAACAATGGATGGCTTTAGCCGCAGGTGTTTTTTAATTTGGTAGGGCCTCCTACAAAGCCAGAACGTTGCGCCCCATTGCTAAAGATCGGTGACAATGCCGTTTTTCCAAGCCCAAGCAACCACCTGTGCACGGGTACTAAGGCCAATTTTTTCGTAGAGGCTGTTGACGTGCTTTTTAACCGTACTTTCCGAAATAAATAACTTTTCCCCGATTTCCTGATTAGAGAGACCACGTGCCAAGGTCAGTAATACCTCGTTCTCGCGGTCACTCAATCCACCTAGTAATTTGGTAACCGGAGATTGTTTTTTCTCCTGAATGCCGGAAGACAACGCCGCAATTCTGCGACTCAACCAGCGGGTTTCGCCTTTGGCGACCTCCATCACCGCCTCAACAATGGTGTTGAGTGGCTCGTGTTTTGTAAGATACCCAACAGCCCCTAATTCCAAAACCCCAAAAATATAGTCTTCATCTTCATACGCACTCAATATCAAGATGTGTATTTCAGGGTGGGTTTTGTGCAAGGCTTCGGTAACTTCAAGCCCCGAAAGGCCGGGCATTTCCATATCTAATAGCAAGACATCCGGCAGGTGCTGTCGAGCGGTTGCAAGGGCCGAATGGCCATCAGAAGCTTCTCCAACTACCAAAAAGCCAGGCTCAACGGCCAATCGGGAACGCACTCCTTCCCTAAAAGCCGGATGGTCATCGGCCAACACTATTCGGATCGGTGTAGTTGTCATGGTATTGGTTCCAAAGGGAAAGGCATTGCGCTTTGGAATAGACAGAGGAAAAGGGCTGAAAGAAACGTAGCGCAAACAAATAACTTTTCTAAGGTAATTCCAAAACCGCTTCCTTGCAATGGTTCTAAAGTTCTATTCGTATGCGACCGCACCAACTGTATAACATCGTTCAGAGCAATGGGATTTCAACCAAGATTTTGGTTCCGTGGTGGGGGATAGATTGGACATGAACCGTTCCATTCAAGATTTCGGCGCGTTCCACACATCCCAAAAGCCCATAATGATTGGCACGCGCCAAATCTACCAGTTTATCCGGAAGGTGAAATCCCTTACCATTATCGGAAATGATAAATTGTACCTTATTTTGGACTTCCGACAGTTGTATATGTACCTCCGAAGCGTCTGCATGTTTAAGTACATTACTCATCACTTCTTGCAAAATGCGGTAAAGCGCGTGTTGTAGTTCTTCCGGCCATGCCTTGCCATCCGCTTTAAATTTTGTGGTTATCACCAAATCCGGCGCACGTTTTTCAACCCGTCGGATCAGGGCTTTCAGCGCAGGCAACAACCCCAACAACCGTAGCATGGCTGGCCGGAGTTCGCCCACTACTTCTCGAAGTTCCGCCGCCACTTTATTCAGATTGACCCGAATCGCCTGACTCTGGGGCGCGATTATCGCCAAATCATCCAATTGGTGGCCGATGGTATAAAGTTGCTGCATAGGGCCATCATGCAATTCTTGTGCAATGCGCAATCGTTCGCGGTCACGGCTCTCGGCCAAGCGTTTCTTGATCTCACGTTCTTCGGCCACCATTCGGGTAGCTTCGTATTGCTTATGCTTTTGATACTTTGTATATAAAAAAGCACATAACAACAAGACCAATAACACCAAGCTAAATTGAAACCACCATGTTTGCCAAAACACGGATTTAATGGTTATATAAATCAACAACCTATTGCTTTGATTCATACGCCCATCACTATTCGACCCCTTGACTTCAAAGGTATAATCACCCGGTGGGACATTGGTGTAGTGTGCGGTGGGCCTCCTCCCTGCCTGCGTCATCCAGTCAGCATCAAAGCCTTCAAGTTTGTATTGGTACTGGTTTTTATACGGATCGGCATAGTCCAATGCAGCAAATTCAATCGAAAAATTATTTTCATTGTGCTGCAAAATAATTCGGTCTCCGCTTTTTCGTCTGCCCATTAAATGTTTATAACCAATCCGAAAGAGCGAGACCACCAATGGAGGTGTAAAGTTACTTTGCCCGATACGTATGGGTTCCAAACGATTTAGCCCATTAGGGCCGCCAAAATACAGGGTACCATCCCGTGCAGCCATATACGACATCAGGTTGTATTCTAATCCCTGTAAGCCGTCTTTTTCTCGGTAGCCAACAAATTGATGGGGATTCTGGTTGGGATCAAAATGGGAGATACCTACCGCTGTACTCATCCATAAACGGCCTTTTTTATCAAACAATAATCCATAGATCACATTACTGGGTAAGCCATCTTCCGTGCGAACATGCGTGCTTTTCCCGGTTTGTATGTCGAACCGATTGAGTCCCCCGCCAATGGTGCCGAGCCACAAGATGTTTGGATGTTTTTGATCTGGCAGAATATTCCAGATATTGTTATTGCTGATGGTATATTTTTTTTTCACTTCTTGTTGATAGGCTATAATGCGCCGACGTTTCAGGTCAATATGGTTCAATCCCACATCCGTTCCCACCCAAAGGGTTTCATCGGGTGCCTCATAAATGGCATTGACCCGGCCATCGGTCAGAGAAAAGTCATTGTCAGCATTATACCCAATGTGCTCCATCTGGCCCTTATGCGGGTCGAAAAGAATTAGTCCGCTCGCCGACCCGATCAGCAATTTACCCGATTTGCTTTCCTTCAGCACCCGAATACCTGTTCCTAAACAACGCAATCGCTTTTCTTGGATAAATCTTCGGCTCCCCCGATCGAGGCGCCAAAGACAATTGGCCTTGGTTCCTAACCAAATGGTTCCGTCCTGCGCTTCCAGTACATTCCAGATATTATTGAGGTTGGTATTGCCCTCACGGACAGGCTGGAGATACCGATCGAACTGTTCGGTCTTGGGGTCAAAACGATTCAACCCATCCGCTGTCCCAATCCAAATTTTGCCGTCTCGGCCTTCAAACATTCCATTCACATCCGAACTGCTCAATGAATTTGCATTGCTTGGCTGGTTTCTAAATAAATGGAAAGAAGGCTTATGTAACCTTAGGCGATAAACGCCACCAAAAGTCCCCAGCCACACACTTTCCTGTTCATCAACATAAAGTGCCAAAATATCGTGGTTACCCAGACCATTTTTTTTATCGGACCGGAGGAAGGTACGCAACAATGTGCCTCGATCTATATCTACCACAAATAAACCACTATTTGTGGAAATAAACATATTCTGCCCCATTTTTTTAATTTGATAGGGCATGGGCAGTCGGACTTTTAAAGTGATCGTTTTTTTGATCTCACCTTTCGCATTAAATTGTATTAGATCCGTATGTGCTTGTTTATTCGGCTTTGCAGCAAACCCCCAAAAACTTTCTGCATCTTCATGGTCTAAGGCCAAAATGGAAATCGTATTCGGTGTTCGGAGCAATGGATCGCAACTGAGGTCTGTAACATTGAGCAGGCACATTACCCCAATACCTCCCACATAAATCTTACCTTTAAGCGAGAGCATGGTCAATGTGCCTGAAGCAAAAGGGGCTCCTTTCCGGAACTTCCCTGTTTCTGAATTAAATTCAATCACTTCATTTGCAACAGAAACATTATAAAAATATTGTTCATGCTGCATAACCCCCGAACGCATAGATGTAGGCGCCGGGCTACGAAACTGCTGAAAGTCTTCGGTAGCCGGATTGTATCGGCTATATCCCTGCACCGAGGCGGCCCATAGCCGGCCTTTTTTGTCAAGTATTAACTTATCTATCCCTGCACCAATAACGGTTTTTTCATTAAATGGGCTGTTCCGGTAAACCCTGAAAGAATACCCATCCCAGCGATTGAGGCCATCGCGGGTACCAAACCACATAAACCCATCTTGGTCTTTAATAATGCTGCTCACAATAGATTGCGACAACCCATCTTCCACCCCAATGTGGTCGAAACTCGGTTCCTGTGGAATATTGAATGACTGTGCAAAAACCACTTGCACCAAACCCCATATCATGATAACAATCCGGCTGAACCAAGACCGATACGAAAAGAGGGATATGGGGGAGTGTTGCAACATTGGTAACTCCAAAGCCCTATCGCAGGTACGTTAAACGAATCTTTTGCAGGCCCGTATCTGTTTGAAACATGACAAAATAAAGACCACTGGCGACATTTTCTGGCTGCCAGTTTAGTGTATGGCTTCCAGCAGCCACGGGCGCATCGTATAACTTTTGCACTTCTCTACCCAATATATCATATACCGATATTCTAAGGGAGGTGGTCTTGGGGACTATATAATGGAAATGGGCAACACCAAAGAACGGATTCGGATAGGCTGCTGCAAGCAGATTTTCGTGGGGAATTGCCTCGGATTCAACGGGCGAAATGGTTTCGTCCAAAAGAAAGGACAATACCCTTCTAAAGACTTCCCGTCGGTTTTCGAGGGTATCTATGGTATCAAACGGGAAGGCGAAATACACCATTTTTCCCACCTTAGAAGTACTCCCAAACGTCCCACTATACGCCACTCCCGCGATTCGGCCATTGCCATATTGCAATACCGTTTGTCCACCATTGGCCGAGTTTATAAAATCGGGGTAATCCTCGGTATAAGGCGAAGCGCCATATCGAAAGGACAAGCCTTCGGCCAACGTTCCAGTTATCCCCCTCACTTCGTAGTTCGCGGCATTGTCTCCGGCATACGCAGTTTTGAGGAATTGCCCCAAAAATGCCTGATCGGTAGGGGTTCCCTTAGAACCCAGGTCCCAAGCCACTTCCGAGCCACTTACAAAAAGCCGCCCCCCATTTTCCAGATAAGCACGTATGAGCAACTGCTCCGCATCCGAAAACGTTTCATCGGTCGTGGATTCATCGCCCAAGACCCACATAACGGCATCGTATTGCTTCATATCTACCAATCCGGAAACCACCGCTTCGTTGGCAACGGTTTCAAAACCGAGCCCATTTCGGTCAATGGCCTGCCCATAAATTCCGGCAGAAACATGAAAAGGCTTTGCCCAACTCCCCGAACCGCCAAAGCGGTCGAAACCATCCACCACCAAGATTTTTTTATTTCCCGTATAAGGGCTACGTCCATAAACATCGCTTTGCACGCTCACATTAGGTGGCGTGGCATTATCTACCGATGCCAAATAATAGTATTGGGCCTTGGGGGCCTCAGAAAGGGCATGAGTTCTGACCGAACTACTCAGTTCTTGTTCCGAAAGAAGCTGGGTGCCTGTAGCGAAAGGCGTGTCGGCAACAAACAGCCGGAAGCCCACCAAATCAGGAACAGCAGCTTGTACCCAACTAAGTTTAGGTTCCCCTTGTAGGCCCGTCAATAGCCAAACTGGAGCAGACGGCGGAATAATATCCCGTTGCAGGATACGCACCTCTTGAAAAACGACGTCCTCGTTTCCTCTGGAATCCCGTGCAAAAAGCCGAACCGTATACTCGCCATCCGGTAGTTTCGTCGTATCCCAAGCGCCAGCTGCGGTGGAAGAGTTGGTGACAATATAAACATGGCTACTGTTCGAGGACTGGCTTTGGTCATAGACAAAATGCACGTAATCATCCGAAGGGATGCCCTCGAACCGGAAAACCACGCCATCCGACGAGGGGGAATGGACAACCGTCGTCCGGTCGCGTTTGCGGACATCATAACCCACGATATAGGCCCCATTATTCTGGGTGGCGGCACTACCTGTTGGCGGGCCAATGGGATCTTGAACCCGAAAGGTGATTTTAATTTTTCCAGTTAAGCCTGTTGGTTGCAATATTTGCCCTGCCTCGGCATGTTGAAAACGGATTTCGCTGATACTCGGCTTCCAGGTATCCGCAAATGGCGAAAATCCGCCCGTCGGACGAATGGCATTGGTATAATTACCCGGCGGGCCCTCCGAAAAGTGGACATGTCCTTGCCCCGCAATAATGGTTCCGAGTACCGTTTCGCCTGCTTTTACGCTACTCCCAATAGACAAAGCCGGATTGGGGACGATGTGAACATAGACATAGTTTCCGGCGCGGATATAGGCATTCACCCCCGTATCCGACCTACCCGTAACGGTGGCATCCAACACGGCATAAACGGGCGAGCCATCCACTTCTGGAACATCTGTTCCATTGTGGAAATGACCATCGGTGGGACCACGATATTCCCCGAAGGCCCCTGTTACGGGATGTGGCTCATTAAAAGGTTTTATTGGATACGGAAAGGTAATATCGGCCATCCGTTGTGGCACATTGGGCACCACATAACTGCTCCGATCGGTATTTAATACTTGGCCAGACCAATCCATTTCTACCTCTTCCATCAATACGCGATCTGCTTGGTGGCCATATTGCCGAATATTAAGCGATTTGCCGTCTTCCGAGGGCTTTAAAGATTCGATGGCAGGGAGCGGAAGTATGTGCTCGACCAAGCGTTTACCGTCTTTATTAAAGACAAAAAGCCGCAGGTTCCCTGACGCAGCCACGTCATAGGTAGCCCGTTGCATGGCGACAATAACTATACGTCCGGATGCCGAATCCATAACCACATGGGCCGCTTTCTCTAATTCCGGTCGGGTCGCTTGATCGTTGAAAAGGTACACGCGTTCCAACCCTTCCCCCTTTTCATTATAAAAAGTCACGTGCCCTATTTCCGGACGCACCAAAACGGCCCGTCTTTCCCCAATGGCTACCGACGGAAAGTGCGCATCAGGTACATGGGGGATCGGCATCACCCATTGCACTTCTTGTTGGGCATTTACCACCTGAAGTTGTAAGGTATTTTGCGCAAAACCCGCTACATAAGCCCCTTGTACAAGACCGGAAGAGCGAATCACTTGTACAACACGCCCTTCACCAACAGGACGGAGCGATCCGGATTGTAAGAGCATCGCAGTTGCACCTTCACGGAAGGTCTGGCCAAATAAAGCGGGGGCCATCAAAGCAAACGCACCCCAAAGAACCAATTTGCGGATGGAATATTTCATTGAGAAGACGGTAAACGTTAAAGAAGATGTTAAAAGTACGGAAAAAAGTCTTTGGAAGGAACCCCCTGAGCACAATCGGGCCTACTTCAATCCATCCCACAAAGGTTGACAGCATAGATTCCATTGAACGTTTAACCAGAATAAAAAAACCGACTTAAACGTAGGCCATAACCCTAATTCTATATAGTTTATGTTTTGAAGCCTCCTCAACCATTTCCACAATACGCAAAACCGAACAAGTAGTAAAAAACATTGGTAGGCTCGAAAAGCAGGTGGTAAATCCGCGAATGGATCCCTTTTTTTACGTTTACGACAAGCTATACGCCATCTGTGATTGCGCTTATGTGGAAGAAAAATCCACCATTGGAAAGAGGAACCGATGCGTCTTAAATAATTAGGAGAAATACTACCCGACAGGTTGGGAGTGTGCCATATCAGGAGTTTGCAACGTAGTGATATAATTGCTTCAATGTCTGCACAACCAAAACACCCCGCAACCTACTGGCTACGGGGTGAGACTCGGAGGGAAGCGGCGGAAGTTATTAATTCACGGTCACGGTAATGGTTAGGGTGAGCGTAGCACCCACAGCCACGGTTCCAACCGTCCAGAGGCCAGTACCGTTGTCATAAGAACCTTGACTGGCCACAGAATTGACATACGAAACGGCAGTGGGCAGCACATCGCGCACCACCACCCCTGTGGCGCTTGCCGTGCCTTCA
>JAEUSQ010000003.1 GCA_016788705.1 Bacteroidetes Order II. bacterium | reverse complement strand
AAAAATGGCGGAGTCGGATGTATTTGCGTATGAACAAAGCCTGAAGGTCTTCAGAGACAATAAGGCAACTTTTGACTATGCCTTGGAACAAGCCAAGAAGGAAGGAAGACAAGAAGGAAGACAAGAAGGAAGACAAGAAGGTAGGGAAGAAGGAAGACAAGAAGGTAGGGAAGAAGGAAGACAAGAAGGTAGGCAAGAAGGCCAAAAAGCGGCACAACGGGCAATAGCACAAAAAATGCTTGCACAAGGATTAGACGTATCAATGATTGAAGCAATTACGGGATTATCTAAAGAGGAGTGGATGGGCTAAAGTGTATTGCCTTCAATTCTAAGAAACCATGATCAATAAAAAAACGGGATTAGGGCACCTTTCTCTATGGTTTACCAGAAATATCCCTTAACAATGGTAGTGGATGGGATGGCTCCAAACCGAATCGTTGCGCCCGTTAGATGGCCTCCGAAGCAAGGAGAAATTGATCCAAAGCCAAAGCATTCTCAATCAAGTCTTCTCCGATAGGTTGTAAGTATTCGTGACGGGCAATGTACGCTTCCATTGCGGTTTTCAGAGAAGCGTCGCGAGTGAGTGCAGCCGTGCGTTGTACTTGTCGCAATTCTATTACCCGTTCAATAGAGGCAATCGAAGCTGCGGTGGCCAGTTCTGCACGGATGGCGGCAATATCCACCAAGTTGGTTTGGTCTTCATTAATTTCGTAGCGCACCCGTACAATGGCTTCATTTATGACCTGCTTCCCAATTGCAGCAATGATTCGATCGGTGGGGTTAGTGTAATCACGGACATCCACCAAAACCGAGACAAATCGTCGGGCGGGCGTTTCGACAAAACGGTATTGGGTCTCGCGCTCACGGCCATGTCCGGTGATATTTACAAGGACAAATCCTTTTTCAGCGTCGGCTTCTTTGAATGTTACCCGCTCGATACTGGATGCATACACCACGGGTGGCTTGTGTCCCTTATTCCGGTCTTGAAAACGGTGGATATGGCCCAGTGCCACATAATCCAATTTAGGATGCGCCAAACTGCTTACTAAAAAAGTGGGTTCGTGCTGGATTACACTACTCCGCTCTGAGCCAGACATTTCTGCACCTTGAACGGTAAGATGGGCAGCTAGCACACACGGCACCATCGGATCTACGTCCTGCTCCATAATGGCGTGTACATATTCTGCATATTTGGTTTCTATCATCTCCCGCACTTCAGATGGACTTTTCTGTTTGTGCTCTTCCTTGGCCCAAAGTTTGGAACGAACAGGCCACGGCAAACCCAATACCTGCAATGGTCCAGATGCTGTTTGAATAACCTTTAAATCCGGATGTTCAAAGATTGTAACCTTGCCTGCCAAGTGCTCAAAAATAGAGATGGAAGACGCTTTGCCAAAAGAAACAGGCTGATCGTGGTTACCGGTCAGCATGACCATCGGAATCCCTGCATCGGCAATGGGTTTTAGGCAATCCGCAAAAATTTTTTGCTGGGTAGGCGAAGGATCGTGGGTACGATAGGCATCTCCACAAAACAAAAACACATCCACTTGTTCTCGGATCGCGGTTTCTACCATAAAGTCGAAACAACGTTTAAAGTCTAAGAGGCGGGTGTTTAGTCCTGTAGCGGGGTCTAAGCGTCCAAAGTTTTCGTACCCAATGTGTATGTCGGCTGTATGAAGGATTTTCATTTTTTGAATCAATTTAAGGATTTTGGAACGCAAAATGCCACCCAGTTTAGGGCCAACTTATTAAACTGGTGCTTGCACTTCATTTCGACAAAGACCTCCTTTCCTGCCCCAAAATATTGCGTACGTCGTAGGAGACACCTGCAACGTTTTTGCTTATCTTGTACAGTGTTTAGCACCCTATTACCAAAACCCATTTCCCATGCGTTTAAGAGCCCATTCTTTGTGGATGAATCTTGGATTTGTCCTGAGTTTGTTTATTATTTTCAGCCTATTCAGTTCTGCACAACCATTGGACGTGTCCAAGTTTGCGGGAATGAAAGCACGTACCATCGGCCCCGCAGGCATGAGCGGCCGGGTGACAGCCATTGCAGTGGTACACGACAACCCCAACTTCATGTATATTGGCGCGGCATCCGGCGGCGTTTGGAAATCCACCGATGGCGGCGTGGCGTGGACACCTATTTTTGACGATCAACCCGTTGCTGGCATTGGCGCCTTGGCCGTAAACCAACAAAATCCGGACATCCTTTGGGTGGGAACAGGCGAAGGCAATCCAAGAAATTCCGAAAATGGCGGTAATGGTGTTTATAAATCTATGGATGGGGGACGGACTTGGATTCACCTCGGCTTAGAAAATACACGGAATATCCACCGGATTATTTTGGACCCTACAAACCCTGATATCGCATATATCGGTGCTAAAGGTCCAACATGGGGAGAAACCGAGTCTCGCGGCGTTTTCAAGACCACCGATGGTGGCAAATCGTGGTTACGCATTCTCTTCACAGATGTCCGTTCGGGGGTAGGCGAGATGGTGATGGATCCACAAAATCCCAAAAAGATGATTGTTGGCATGTGGGAACATCGCCGGTGGCCCTGGTTTTTTAAATCGGGCGGCCCTGGCTCTGGCTTGTTCCTTACCACCGATGGAGGAAACACCTGGAAGCGTCTTGGAAAAGAAGACGGTTTGCCCGAAGGCGACATCGGGCGTACAGGAATTGCCATTGCACCTTCCCGACCGAATATCGTGTATGCCCTTGTTGAATCAAAGAAAAATGGACTGTATAAATCTTTAAATGGTGGTTATACGTGGTCTTTTGTCACCGATAAAAACATTGGAAGCCGTCCCTTTTATTTTTGGGAAATCTATGCAGACCCAAGTAATGAAAATCGTATTTATAACCTGCATGTGGTGGTAGATCAATCTGAAGATGGCGGTAAGACCTTCCAGAACCTGATCCCTTATAATGACATTCACCCTGATTATCATGCGATGTGGATCCATCCCAAAAATCCAGACCACATAATGGTGGGTAATGATGGCGGCGTAGCCATCTCGCAAGACAGGGGGAAAACATGGCGTTTTGTGGAAAACCTACCGTTGGCTCAATTTTACCACATTAATGTGGATAATGCCAAGCCGTACAATGTGTATGGCGGCCTACAAGACAATGGTTCTTGGCGCGGCCCAGCCTATGTTTGGCGTGCTGGCGGCATAAGAAACAGTATGTGGGAAGAAGTCTGCTTTGGTGATGGATTTGATGTGGTACTAGACCCCTCGAATGACCGATTTGTCTATGCGATGTCGCAACAAGGAGGTTTGGTTCGCACTGATTTGGTAAATGGCGAACAAAAGTTAATCAAACCAAAACATCCAGAAGACAAACCACTCCGTTTTAATTGGAATGCCGGTTTAGCTACCGACCCATTTAGCCCAGAAACGATCTATTATGGAAGTCAATTCGTCCACAAATCCACCGATCGAGGAGATTCATGGAGCATCATCTCGCCAGACTTAACGACGAATAATCCCGAAAAACAAAAACAAGCAGAATCCGGCGGTCTGACCATAGACCAAACGGGCGCAGAAAACCATACCACTATTACGGCCATTGCCCCGAGCAACATGCAGCAAGGACTGATTTGGGTAGGAACAGATGACGGCCTCGTTCAACTAACCCAAGACGGTGGCCAAAACTGGGCCAATGTTACGCCAAATATAAAAGGACTACCCGCCAATATTTGGGTAAACCAAATCCGTGCATCCACCTACAATCCCGCCGAGACATTTATTGTTTTAGATAACCACCGAATGAATGATTGGAACCCTTATGTTTTCCACACAAAAGACTTTGGTAAAACATGGACACGGATCGTGCAACCTCAACAGGTATTTGGGTATGCCCTCACTATTTTGCAAGATCATGAACAGCCCAATTTACTCTTTTTAGGAACGGAAACCGGACTTTATGTGAGCATAGATTTTGGCAAGAACTGGAGTAAATGGAAGGCGGGGTTCCCTACGGTTCCTACGATGGATTTGGCCCTACAGACCCGTGAGGCAGATTTGGTGGCAGGCACTTTTGGTCGTGGGGTCTATGTATTGGATGATATTCGCCCATTACGTACCTTGGCCCAAAATACCAGTACTTTACAAAACCCGCTGACACTCTTCCCTATTCCGGAAGCCGTTCTTTCATCTTGGGCAGAAGCCAGCGGAACCCGTTTTGCGGGAGCAGGCATTTTTTCGGGTGAAAATCGTCCTCGTGGTGCGATGATTACCTATGCCTTAAATATCGCAAAAGCCAAAGAAAGCGCTGGGAAAGACGGGAAATTACCCACAAACGTAACCATTGAGGTTTTTAACCAAAGTGGGGAAAAAATCCGAACACTTCGCAGAAAAGCAGAAGATGGAGTTCAACGATTTTTTTGGGGATTAAACAAAAAAGGCGTGCGCGGCCCTGGTCAACCCAAGCCAACCGATCCAGAAGCGCCAGAACCGGGTGGTGCATCGGTTTTACCTGGTACCTATAAAGTGGTCGTGGTCTTTGGATCACACCGCTCCGAACAGCAAGTCACGGTTTCTTCCGACCCAAACGAAACGGCCACTACGGAGTCCATGGGAACCAATGCCCTCTTAATCGAACGAGTAGAACGTGCCACCGAAGCCGCGACCGCTGCCGCAGACCAAATCCGAGAAGCACAAAGAACGTTACGACTGATCGAAGAACAAGTCAAAGACCGAACCGATGATCCCGCAAAAACCGTCAAGGACAAGGGAAAAGAAGCGGGCGAGGCGCTTAAGTTGCTCTTGGAAAATATGATTGGTAAAGAAACCGGGCAAGGCATCTCCCGAAATCCTAATACGGTGTCTGCAAAACTGGGGAATGCACGAAGCTATCTTGGGTCTTCGTTTAACGCCGCTGGCCTTACCGAGCAATGGGCCGTAGAACATGCTGAAGCCTCAGTACGCGCCAGCATAACGTCGGTAAATGAATTCTTTAGTCGGACTTGGCCTACGTATAAAGAGGTCGTTAAGGCTGCTCAAATCGAACTTTTTAATCCTATAGAACCGATTCAATACTAAGATTATCTTTTACCATGACACCCGAAACCATTACCCACTATCGCCAAAAGTTTGAAAAGGAATTGTTTGACCATGTGGTTCCCTTTTGGCTTAAGCATTCACCAGACGAAGCAAATGGCGGCTTTTTTAATTGTTTAGACCGCGATGGTAAGGTCTATGATACCCGAAAACACATTTGGTTGCAAGGCCGTGAAACATGGATGTTTAGTAAGCTCTACAACGATGTAGCGCCAAAATCCGAATGGCTGCACATGGCCGATCTTGGTGCAAAATTCCTTCGTGAGAAAGCCATTCAGCCCGATGGTCGGGTGTATTTTTCTATGACCGCAGACGGAAAACCTGTCTATTTACAACGCAAAATCTTCTCGGAGTGCTTCTATATCATGGCCCTCGCGGAGTATAGCCGCGCCACCAAACGTCCTGAAATACTGGAAGAAGCCCGCGAGGAATTAGAAAAAGTCTGGGATTGGGCGTTTGACTGGACCAAAGTAGGCCGTCCGGTTTATGAAGGGGCAACGCCTATGAGGATGCTGGCCGTGCCCATGATCCTGCTAAACCTCATCGAAGAAGTGGCGGGCAACGATATCGCTCCGTTTATGCCCAAAATAGAAGCCTGCATCAGTCAAATGCGCCTGCACATCCACGAAGAGGTACAAACGGTTTTTGAAAATGTAGCCCCAGATGGAAGCCGTGTGGATAGCCCCGACGGGCGCTTGCTGAATCCGGGGCACGCCATCGAGGCGGGATGGTTCCTTCAACACTGGGCACAGCGCCTTGAGCGTCCCGAATTACAGGACGTTGCCATACAGATGGTGCGGTGGTCGCATGATGCGGGCTGGGACCATGAATACGGTGGATTGTACTATTTCTTGGATGCAGAAGGCTATTCTCCGATGGCACTCGAATGGAACATGAAACTCTGGTGGCCCCACTGCGAAGCGATGTATGCCCACTTGCTAAATTATAGCCTGACGGGTGCAGTGGAAGACCTGAAACGCTTTGAGGAAACAGCCTCCTATACGTTTAAACACTTCCCCGATTCCCAATATGGTGAATGGTTTGGTTACTTGGACCGGTTTGGAAAGGTTACACACCGTTTCAAAGGAGGGCCTTATAAAGGTTGCTTTCACGTTCCTCGTGCGCTCTGGTTGTGCTGGAAAAAACTAAAAGCAATGGAGTCCCTCTCTTTATGAACTCGCGAGATAGAAAAAGCAAAAGGCTACCCCAAAAAACGGAGTAGCCCTTTCATTTCTCCACGTCTAAATCAGTCCATTTTAACGGCTGGGATGTTTTTTGACGCCACCAGCTGGTTAAAAGACGGAATATCGGTTTCCTTAATCGTCTTCCACCTTTCCAATTGTTCTGCGATCAACGGCTTTAGCAAGGCATAAACAGCCACCGCTTGATCCGTGGGCCGCGCTTCGGCAGAACCTACGGATGATGCCAAAGCACTCAGGCGGTTATTGAGTTTAATGGGGTAATTAAGCGGGTCTTGGCCACTTTGGTTTTTGGTTTGATACAAAGCCTCCTCAATAGCGGTCATTGCACGTACCAAGGAGTCTCCGGCAGTTTTAATGGCTGCATCCCCCCCCGAAACCCTTTTGATGGCGTCACGAATGACACGAATTTGTTTTATGCTACGGTGAATGGTCGAAAGATCATCCCGAACTCGTACCAAAAATTCAAATTGTGCTTCCAAGTCCGCTTGAGTAGCCTGTACACGGGGATCTTTTAGTATCTCAAACGGAACCGAAAGGGAATCTTTCCCAACAAAGAGGCGGGCTTCGTAGGTTCCGGGCGGTGCTTTAGGGCCTTGTGTGCCACCCGCCCACAAAATCAACCCGTCGAACCGCTCGGCTTCGGGGTATCGCATATTCCATACAAAGGTGTTCATCCCTTTTTTGAGGGACATACGGGTTTCGGGTTTGCCTTTGGGTGAATAAGTACGAATCGTTTTACCATCGCGCCCAATGAGTTTTAACTTTACAGCAGCGCTATCTGGTACTTGTTTGAAATAATACGAAAGTTGTACCCCATTTATCGGATTTTCCCCAACAGTCAGCGAACTACGTCCGCCACCGCCACCCATCCGATAAGTTGGCCGCGTCTTAAAGAGTACTACGGGCTTTGCTGAAACTTCGGAAGTAAGTTGATGTAGTAGGGTCAAATCGTCCATTACCCAGAAAGAACGGCCTTGAGTAGCCAAAATTAAATCCTTGTTTTTAATCGTTATATCGGTAATTGGTACTATTGGTAAATTCTTCTGGAATGAAAACCATTGTTGACCGTCATCTATGGATGCATACAACCCAAATTCCGTTCCGGCAAATAATAGACCCGGCCGTGCGGCATCGGCTCGGATGACCCGCGTGAAGTGTCCGGGGTCTATACCTTTGGTTATGAGTGTCCAAGACATGCCATAATCGGTGGTACGCAACAGATAGGGCTTGCTATCGTCAGACTTATATCGCGTGGCTGCCACATAAAGCCCCCCCGGATTGGTGGGGTGCGGCTCTATACTATTGATCTGCGCCCACTCCGGTAAGATATTAGGTGGCGGCGTTACCGACTTCCAGGTTTTGCCCCCATCGCGGGTAATATGAATCAACCCATCATCCGATCCTGTCCAAATAACACCCGGTTCCAAACCCTCGGCAACGGCAAAAATGGTTCCGTAGTATTCCACACTGGTGTTGTCTTTTGTGATAGGGCCGCCAGATGGACCGAGTGTTTGGGGATCATTGCGGGTTAAGTCACCGCTGATTGGCTCCCATGTTTGTCCTTCGTTTTCGGTTTTGAACAAAACTTGTGCGGCTGCATAAAGGGTTTTAGGGGAGTGGCGCGAATAGAGCAACGGAAAATTCCATTGGAACCGATATTTCAGGTCTCCCGCGCCATGCCCCATCGGATTATCTGGCCAAGGATTGATGTCTCTTTCCTCGCCTGTCCGATGATTTTTGCGTGTCAGAAATCCACCATATGACCCGCCATAGACAATATCGTTGTCTCGTGGATCTATCGCAATGTGTCCGCTTTCCCCACCAGCGGTTTCTTCCCAGTCCCGCTCGGTAATGCCAAAACCATCGCTCCGGTGTACAATGCGAACGGTGGAATTGTCTTGCTGTGCGCCATAGATGCGGTACGGGAAGTGATCGTCGGTCGTCACCCGATAAAACTGAGCCGTTGGTTGGTTGTGATAGGTACTCCAGTTCTCGCCGCCATCCACCGAAACTTGTGCCCCGCCATCATCCCCAATGATCATCCGAAGCGGATCGTTAGGATCAATCCACAAGTCGTGGTGGTCACTATGCGGGGTATTAATTTCGGAATATGTTCTTCCACCATCTTTAGAGCGCCAAAAACCCACATTCAACACATAGACTTGGTCTTCATTCATAGGATCGGCATAGATTCGGGTATAATACCAAGCCCGTTGCCGCAAGTTGCGGTCGCTATTAAGTTTCCGCCAGTTTTTCCCGGCATCATCCGACCTAAACACCCCACCATCTTCGGCTTCTACGATAGCCCACAACCGTTCTGGATTGGCGGGAGAGACCGTGACGCCAATAATACCAAGCAGACCTTTAGGTAGGCCATTGGCACGAGAAATATTTTGCCAAGTGTCTCCACCATCCGAAGACTTCCAAAGTCCCGATCCTGCACCACCACTCTCTAAACTATAAGGCGTGCGTTTAACCTGCCATGTACTTGCATACAACACACGCGGATTGGATGGATCCATTACCAAATCTACCGCTCCAGCATCTGGGCTTACAAATAGGATGCGCTCCCACGTTTTGCCTCCGTCTTTGCTCCTAAAAACGCCCCGTTGTTCGTTTGGGCCAAACAAATGCCCCAACGCTGAAACATACAATAAATCAGGGTTTTTAGGATGAATCCGTATGCGGGTGATGTGCCGAGAATCGGATAAGCCGATGTGTTGCCAGGTTTTTCCAGCATCTATGGACTTCCACATGCCCAAACCATAAGACACATTGCCACGCACGGTTTTTTCGCCACCGCCCACGTACACCACATTTTGATCCCATTCACTTACGGCTACGGCACCAATAGAACCGCCGAAAAAACCATCCGAGAGGCTCCGCCATGTCTGTCCTGCGTCCTTCGTTTGCCAAACACCACCACCGACACTTCCAAAGAGGAAGGTGTAGGGTTTGCCCGGAATGCCCGTCACTGCCGCAGAACGCCCTCCTCGAAATGGGCCGATATTTCTAAACCGTTTGGTGCTCAAATAGGACGTATCCAGCACCACCTCGGACTTAGGGAGTAGCACGGGTGCTGGCTCCGATTTGTTATTTCTTTTTTGGGCGGGCAATACCAGTACGGATAAGAACAACATAATACAGGTTAACTTCATACTTTTCATATATTTACACCTTGTGTGAATGATTCAAGTTTCTAAAACAACCCTCCCAGCCAATCAGTCTTCTTGGGTAAATGGCAACGAGATCATATTGGCGAACAACCTGAACGCCCCCGGGTGCAGTGCTTGAAGTTGGCGGTACCAACTCAGTGCCGTAAACAGGTATTTTCCCTGACCATAAGTTGCCAAAAGCGTACTGCCACGCTGAGGCTTCTCGTTCGGGTCTGCCATCTCGAACAACTCGGTGTATGCCGGATCGTATTGGTTCGGGAAGTACAGTCCGCGTTCTTGTATCCAACCCTCCCAATCTTCTTCCGTAATCTGATTAGGTTTTCGGAAAAGGACATGGCTCGGTTGCAGCATCCGAATAGGTGCATCCTCATACGTAACACGATCTCTTCCACCAAGACGAATGGGAAACGGTGCAAAAGTTGTTTCTGGATTCTTCTTCGTAGGGTCTAAAGGATCCGTTTCTCCGGCATTCCATTCAAAGGTTTTTTGATACTGCACAATAAGGGTTCCGCCCTCTTTCACCCAGTTTAATAAATGCTGATTGTAGGTTCGCAAGTCTTTACGTACAAAATACGCCCGGATGTCCACCACAATCGTTTGTAATCCACTAAATTTCTTTTCCGACAAGTCTAATGAATCCAACATTTTATAAGAAACACCCAGTTCCTTCAAGGCCATCGGAAGCGTATCGTCATAGCTCTTAATCACTCCCACATGCAAGCCCGGCATCGCGAAAGGTTCCAATACCCGCATCGTCCCACTACGATTGGTCCCGCTTTTTGACCCCATTCCCACCAATTCTATATTGTAAGGGTAATCCGCATCTGGTAAATCCTTCGGCGCCACAAACGAAACCTGTAGCTTTATGCTACCCTCTTCAGTCGTCTCAATCGCCTGATGTACCTTCGTTGCATGTAGGGCTTCAGTTTTAAAGCCAAAAGTAGCTTGGAAACGACTTGAAGAAGGATCAAAGTTTTGTCCCTTAAAGGTAAAACTGTTTTCGCCTCCATGAATCCGTAAGACGGGCGGAACGGGATCTAAATACAAGACAGGGGCAATTTCGAGCGGTAAATAACCCGCCGATTCAATTCGGTTTTGACGAATAACGGCATACGTAAAAACGGGTGCATTAGAAAACCGCTGGTATTGGTAGGTAATTTTAGGATAAGAAGGTTGTGCGGTTTTAGGAATCTGGAAACTAAGCAGATGTTTTTCTTCATTTTGCAGGCTAATTGGAACCCCATCCATCCAAATCTTCAGGGATGTCGTGGCATTCCCGGGAACCTGAATGACCACTTTTTCTCCAGGCGTTGCAACGCCAGACGGGCGATTTACCAAGGCAACATTGATCGGAGAAAAATAGTTACCAGCATCTAAATAATAAGATAAATCTGCTCTTCGTGCTATTGTTTCTAAATTTCCAGCAAGATCTGTCGGATGAAGGGCTTCATCGGCTGCCTTATCTATCAACCTAAAAAAAGTATATCGTGGAAAGGAACGCCGACCTGCAAAAAAGTCCATGCCTTGCGAGGCGTGTTCCTTCAACGCATTCAGCGCCAACTGCTGATAGGTCAAGTCGTTTTTATACGGATCCGAAACCGCAATTTGTACTTCGCCGGAGGTAGCCATCCAATTTCGCCAAAAGAAACGTTTAGGCTGCCATAGACTTACTCCGGGTTCATGCAATTGTTCGGGATGGAAGGTTGGATCTGCGGCCAACCGAAAAGCCGCCAAGGCCGAGATCCCCACCGCTTGATGTTGCCCGTGCTGCCGATTAGAACCGACGGTTACGGTGTCGTGGTTGGTGAACATCACGTCCGGCTTTAGCTTTCTTACCATATATACGATTCTTGCAATAACGGCTTCTTTCCCGCCCCATTTTTCAAACGCTTCCTTTGCAAACTTAGAAAAGCCAAAATCAGGATAATTCAAAAAATAGACCTTTGTCCCCAGAATGCGGGCTGCTTTTTCGGTTTCCTGTGTCCGAAGTGCGCCCAATTCTTCGTAGAGTTCTGGTCCAATTTCGTTTTGCCCGCCTTCACCGCGTGTATAGATGATGCTATACACCACCGCATTTTTGGCATGACGGTAATACGCCATCGTCTGACCGTCTTCGTCGTCGGGATGTGCCGCCACATTCATAACGACCAACTTTTTTTCCGGCAACTGTGGCAGATATTGTGCAAACACACCATTCGACAGAATGCCCATGCCAATGAATAACACAAAAGACAAAGAAATCCTCATACTATTGTTATTTAAGGATTTATAAATGGGAGTGAATGAGAGGTTAACTTAGTTAAAAGGGATGTTCTATACCCAATACGTATCGGAAAGCCAACCGATTTTTTCCGTCCACCTGGGTTGGTGTAGTTGCAAAAAATGGAAATTTAAGACTAAGATTCATGCCTGAAAGCACATCCGATTGCCCTGTCCACCTCTTCAGCGACGAAAGTGAAGCCAGATTATAGTTTAACGCAAGACCACCATCGCCCAAGATGCCATTTCCCACACTCGCCATGCCCGCAAATACATGTGCAGTCAAAGGAACCAGCCAAGCAGACTTGGACTTGGGCGTTATTTCCCAAAGCAGGCTACCCGCAAGAATGTAATGTCCTTCGTTGTTGCCTATTTTATAGCTCACAGGCCCCACGCCCGCAAAGGCTTTGACCTCGCTATCCGCAGAAAGGGAAGACAAGGTTCGGTAAGCATCCGACCTCCATTGATTTTCCAAATCGGGGCTACCTGCAATGAATCTCTTTTGTGGCACCAGATTTCGTGGACCAAGACCCGCTTGTACTCGTGCCAAAATGCTTTTTTGTTTACCGATTGCAAGCCGTCTTTGGGCTTTTATCACGAACCGATTGGCACTGTTATGGTCGTTTATGGACTGTGGTTGGTCAATAGATCCGCCGCCAAACTCTACGAAGGCTTCTGTAAATTCATCACCTTTACTGGAACGATATACCACCATCCCACTCAAGACATTTTTATCACTCCATACAGGGCCTTCATTAGGATAAGCGTCTTCAATAATGCGATCGTTATGCGTAAATCCTACGGACAGGGTTCGTTTTGGGCTTTTCCGATCCCAGAACGGCGTCAGATTTCGGGTAACGAAAAGGCGGTCTTCCACAATTCCTTGATCGCTATCAAACGAGAGTTTGGCCCGCCAATCTCCGACCCGTTCTCCCCATTCCTTTTCGTACAAAAAGTCGTAGTTTAGCAAAGCCAGCCCATCCGTTAGGTTATTTATTTGATAGCCATAACTTCCCAAACTGGAATATAGCGTCATTTGTGTATTCAGCAGATCATCACCAAACGGAGCGATGCCCCTAAGTTGTGCCCCAAATCCAATCCCCATATGGCTGTTATAGGCTGGATATAGCGACCATGCACGACTATACCGATTTCCATAACTTTGAAGTGGATTCATAAACGTCGTAACCTGAGCGTATTTGCCTTTGCTTATGTTATTGAGACGGTTTTCGTCCAACATCAGGGCAAGCGGGTCTATTTCGGCATAAAGTGGTTTTTGCGGGAGTGTTATGGTTACGGTATATTCTGGAGAAGTCCAACCCCAAGCAGGGAACACTTTCCAGTCAATTGGCACGGGTTTGTGGCCCATCATTTCGGAAAGAGGGATATTAATCCATTGGTTACTACCATCTTCCATGACCACTTGAAGGTCTATCGGCATGGCGGCTCGGCCCAATCGCCTTAGTTTTATGATCGTTTCATAACCTTCTTGTTTTTTCTCATACAAGAATTTGCTAACCGCATAATCGTTTTTCCAGTTTCGCAACGTCCATTGATCAAAAAACCAGTCCAATTGCAAGCCGCTTATTTTTTCCGCCAGCAATTCCAAGTCGTGTGGTTCTGGATGACGGAAGCGAAATTTTTTGTAGTATTCCAAAAACCATTTATCCCTTAATTCGGGAGAAATTACATATCCCAACATTTCGGCCATCATTTGTCCCCCAGAATACGCCGCCGTACTGTATCCACTATTGGTCTCAAACCAATCGGAAGGCGTGCTAAGAGGTTCATAAAACCCATATTTCCGCGCCATTAGTACCCCTCCAAAAGCACCTGCATGACTGGGATCCGCCTGGTTACGTAGCAATTTCCCCGAAACTTCGGTCGTAGCATAACTAGTAAACCCTTCGTCCATCCACGCATAATCCATTTCGTTCGATCCCATCATGCCATAAAACCATTCGTGCGCCCCTTCATGAATCGTCACCCCCAAAAGCGATTGTAAAGACCCTCTACTCCCAGTGATAAAAATGATCATTGGGTACTCCATTCCACCATCACCAGCCTGAGCAATAGTAAACTGTGGGTACTCGTAATCACCAAAGAGCGTACTTAACTTGTCTAAAATCTTGGGTGCCACCTCCTTCATACCGCCCCATGCTTGCACGTTTTGTTTGAGGTATAAGACATGGATTTTTTTACCACCGGACGTGGTGGCCGTATCATGTGCATAATTGGTATCCGCAACCCACGCAAAATCGTGTACATTTTCTGCCTTGAAATGCCAATTTAGGGTGTCTCCTGAAGCTTGTGAGGCTCCATAGCCATGCCCTACTTCATCCGGATTTTGCACCTCGCCCGTTCCGCCCAATACATAGGCTTTAGGCATCTTTATTTTCACATCAAACACCCCAAAAGGTGCGTAAAACTCACGTCCGATATATGGTCGGGCATACCAACCTCGTTGATCATAATTCGCCATTTTAGGATACCATTGGCTCATCGAAAAGTCCACGCCTTCGTTAGAGTCGCGCCCATTCCTCCGTGTTTGCAAAGGAATTTGTGACCGAAAATTCATCTCAAAAACGGTGGTTTCGCCGGGAAAAATCGGCTTATTCAACTTCACCTTCATCACCGTATCATAGACCTCGAAAGCAACCGGAACCCCATTCTGGCGAAGTACATCCACTTTGTGCCACCCTATTTCATTTTCTTTCAGATTAAAGATTCTCGGAACCAAGCGCCCGTCTGGATCGGGCAAATGCCGATTGCGTTCTGCCATCATCGAATTGGGCTGGAAGGCATTAAAGTACAAGTGGTAATACACCATATGCAAGGTATCTGGACTATTATTGAAGTACGTAAGTCTTTGAAATCCCTTGAGTTGATGTTTGTTTGCAAAGACTTGAATATCCATTTCATAGGCCACCTTCTGTTGCCACTCCCCCGTCTGTGCAATTAATATCGCAGGCCAAATGAACCATATCCAGAAGATTTTTTTCATGTTTTTTACTGAATTATATTGATTCGTATAGATCACACTCATCCTGTATGCAACATTAAAACTATATTGGAAGCATGTGGATTTAGGATGGATATACCGAATTTCTGCTTTGGCTTTGTTGTCTATACGGAACCAATTCCCAAATCAAAGCATTAGCAAGGGCTAACATACAAAAAAATTTAAGGCTCCATGAACAAAGATATACAGATTTGTCCGGCTTGCGGTGCAAGGCTCGCCGAAAATGCCCTACAATGTGATTTATGCGGTTTTGAACTGTCTGAAAACCGGGTGATAGAGGATGAACTTGTCACCCAAGCGCCGGAACCCGTGATTCCAGTGAACAAACCCGTCATTCAGAATCGTTTTTGTGATCAATGTGGCGCCGAAAACCGTCCAGAAGCCCGTTTTTGTTATCTCTGCGGTGCGCCCATGCCAGAAGTTGTATCAGAAAATGGCCTCTTTCAGACCATTCCCCCCACACAACCACTGCGAACGGCCCCCATCATCATCTCGGAAACATCAGCCATTACCCCAAAAACGCGAACCCTGTGGGTTGTAGGCAGTGCCTTGTTGGTGGTCGTTCTTTTTGGGGTGACAATGTGGAGTAAGGCCAATTATGATCATCCGCCATTAACGCGGGCCGTCGGCACACCTGCCACCGAGTCCCCACAAGCCGAAGCAGCCCCGGTTCCAAAAACCGCTCCCATCCCGAAAGAGGTTCAGGTGAAAGCAGATGAACTGATGGCCAAAATGGAGAAGGAAACCAATGCAACCAAGAAACAAGGTCTGACGGAAGAATTAGCATTCTTGTACCAACAGAACCAACGCGAAGACTTGGCCGGAAATGTAATGATCGAAGCAGCGAAAACCATCAATACCGCTGATATATGGGCGAAGGCTGGACATTTATGGTATGATTGGATGGATAAACAACCCGATCCACAAGCGCGTATTGACGCAGCTGGAAAAGCCATAGATGCGTATGAAAAATCTTTAGCGGTGAAGGATAATCCTGATGTGCGGACCGATCTTGGCGCCGCCTACCTTACTTATGCCATCACCGAGGCACCCAAAAAAGATAAAGCCATTAACCCTATGAAGGCGATCGAAAACACAAATAAAGTACTAGACCAAAACCCGAGTCATGTTCAGGCAAACTTTAACAAGGGGGTTATGCTCATGACAATTGGCCGGAATGACAATGCCAAAACCCAATTTGAAAAAGTGAAGTCGCTTTCAAAACCCGGCGAACCTGCATATCAGCGGGCAGAAGCGGCTTTACAACAAATGAATGGAGGTGTGCCATGAAAACCATAACGGTTTATACCGATGGTGCGTGTAGCGGAAATCCAGGACCAGGTGGATGGGCTGCTATTCTCCTCTATAACCAACACGAACGGATTTTGCAAGGAGGCGAAAAACAAACCACCAATAACCGCATGGAATTACAAGCAGCCATCGAGGCCCTGCACGCATTGAAAGAACCGTGCCAGGTATCTTTGCACACCGATAGCAACTATTTAGTGAATGCGTTTAACGCGGGTTGGCTGCAAAACTGGGTGCGTAAAAACTGGCGAAAAGCCGACAATAAACCTGTCGAAAACAAGGATCTATGGGAGAAACTTCTAATTCTCACCGAAAAACATCGGGTGCAATTCATTAAAGTAAAAGGTCACGCAGACGATGCCCTGAATAACCGTGTAGATCGGCTAGCGGTGGAGGCGGTTCCTAAACCATAAGCACTATTGCTCCGATTTTTTAAAAAAACAGACCCCTAAATCCCCCTTGGTTTAACCCGACAACCAAAAAAAGTATAACCCTGCTTATTTCCTCAGAATTGAACCAAATAAATTTGGCGTGCGTTTAATTTTGCACACCCCTCAGGTTTGCCCGAAACCGCAAGCTATTGGGTTTATCCGCGTGGCATGAGAAAGGTCGCTGAATCGAAGAAAAAGTGGAACAAACCCCCATGAAGAGTCGTTTTGGACAGGCGTAACCCAAGACCCATATGGCTGCAAAGTATCTTAATCCTTATACCGATTTCGGGTTCAAAAAACTCTTCGGCGAAGAAGCCAGCAAACCGGTCTTGATGGATTTCCTCAATGCCCTCTT
>JAEUSQ010000002.1 GCA_016788705.1 Bacteroidetes Order II. bacterium | reverse complement strand
CCCGCACCAGGTATTTGCCAGAAGGCAGCCCTTGCGCATTAAAGGAAAACGGATGCGTCGTTTGTCCCGCCAAACGGCCTTGGTGCAGCAGCGTCACTTGACGACCTTGCACATCATAAACCCGAATCTGCACGTTTTGCGTCTGCCCAATGGCAAGCGTAAAATTCGTACTGGGGTTAAAGGGATTCGGGTACGCTTCTGAAAGCGCGAAGGCTTCTAACAGTTCTACAAAAGCGGAAATCGGGCTGCCATAGCGCACACTCCCGTCACGGTCGTATTGGGCAATGCGGAAGGTGTGTGCTCCATAGGGTAAGTTGGGTACCTGGAAGGTGTAGTGCTGCGCTTGCGTGGTTGTGCCTGCGCCGCGCACTTCGCCTACGTTCTTCCAACCTTGGGGCGTTTGCTGTTCGATGACAAAGCGGTCGTTGTTGGTTTCGCTTGCTGTTTCCCATTTCAGCGTAGCGGTTTGGGCTTGCACGGTAGCATTTGCCGAAACCAGCGAGATGGGCAACGCGGCTAAGGTGCTGCCCAAAATTACGCCACTCGTACCTACAACAATCGCTTCTGTGGAGGCTGCTGTTTTATAGGCATTTTTACTATTGAGCGAACCTTGTAAGTCTATCCCATTTAAAGCAGTTACTACTGGGGAATTGACCGCCGCCCAAGCGGTGCCATTGTACTTCCAAATCGCGCCACTATTTCCAACGGCAACACATTGGCTGCTGCTTGCACAACTAATGCTTCGCATTATAATCGACGTAGAAGGTGTGTTTTCGGCTGTCCAAGCGGTGCCATCGTACTTCCAAATTGAGCCAGAACCTCCAACAGCAAAGCAAAGACTGCTGCTTACACAATTAATGCCCACCATTCCAGTCGACGTAGAAGGTGTGTTTTCGGCTGTCCAATTCGTGCCATCATACTTCCAAATCGTGCCACTACTTCCAACGGCAAAACAGAGATTGCTACTCACACAACTAATGCCTTGCATTATAATACCGCTATTGACTGTGGTTTGGGGAGACCAACTCGTGCCATCGTACTTCCAAAGCGTACCAGAAGCGCCAACAGCAATGCAAAAACTGCTGCTCACGCAACTAATGCCATACATAGAAGGCGAAGTAGAAGGTGTGGTTTCGGCTGTCCAAGCACTGCCATCATACTTCCAACTCGTGCCAGAACTTCCAACGGCAAAGCAGAGACTACTGCTTACACAACTAATGCCAAGAATACTTGGCGTAGTAGAAGGTGTGGTTTCGGCTGACCAATTCGTGCCATTGTATTTCCAAATCTGGCCAGACGCCCCAACGGCAAAGCAGAGGGTAGCACTTGGGCAAGAAACGCCATTTAGTTGTGGTGGTGCACTGCCGCCTAAATTTTGATAAACTGTCGACCAAACCGTGCCATTGTACTGCCAAAGCGTGCCAGAAGTCCCACTAGCAAAGCACAGACTGCTGCTCACGCAAGTGATGCCTCGCATTGTAGGTCCGGGAGAAGGTGTGATTTGGACTGCCCAAGAGCTGCTACTATACTTCCAAATCGTGCCAGAACCGCCAACGGCAAAGCAAAGACTACTGCTCACACAAGTAATGCCATACATTGTAGTTGTACTATTAGGTGTAGTTTCTGCTGCCCAACCACTGCTATTATACTTCCAAATTGTGCCAGAACCGCCAACGGCAAAGCAAAGCGTACTGCTCGCGCAAGTAATGCCATTTAGTGTAGTTGTACTATTAGGTGTAGTTTCGGCTGTCCAAGCTGTGCCATCGTACTTCCAAATCTGGCCATTTGCCGCAGCGGTAAAACAAAGCGTACTGTTCACGCAAGTAATGCCATATATTGAAAGTGAACCAACAGGCTTATTGGTTTCTGGTGTCCAAGTACTGCCATCGTACTTCCAAATCGTGCCAGTATCCCCAACGGCAAAGCACAGGCTACTGCTCACGCAAGTAATGCCTCGCATTGCAGTCGCAGCAGGTGTGGATTCTGTTGTCCAAGACGTGCCATTGTATTTCCAAACCGCGCCAGAAACGCCAGCGGCAAAGCAAAGACTACTGCTCACGCAAGTAATAGCATTTATCGCAGTTGCAGAAGGCACGGTGGCTAAAGTCCAATTTGTGCCATCATATTCTAAAATGTTACCCGAAGCGCCAACAGCAAAACACTTTGTACTGCTTACACACGTTATGCCACTTAAGGATTGGCTTGTGGGGGTGGGGTTATGAAATTGGAACTGCGCCATTGCGCCGGGGCTTGCCACAAGGGCAAGGATAAAGACAAACGGGGTAAGGAGTTTTTTCATGTTTGTTTTGATGATGAATTAATGAGTTTGAAGACGTTGCATGTACAGACGTTGCCTGTAGAGACAAGGCATGAAACGACTCTACACGCATGACCATGCACAACCAACCATTCGGAGGGTTCTGTTGTAATGTGGTAGCAGATTTTTTGGTGGGTGGTAGGAAAACTAAATGTATTTTAGCTCTCTATAAAAATACAACTTCCAAACAGCGATTGAATATCAATATCGTACACATTTATTAAGAAACTATAAAGTCAAATAATAGATAAGGGTTATTGAATAATTACTGGCCACTAACCCCCAAGAACAAACCATCCAACAATCATGGTATCACTGGCAAGTTGGCTCTTTTCCAGCGCTGGAATCCACCCTGAACACTCATAACCTGGCCATACCCCCATGCCATTGCTTGCCGGGCAACAGACCCTGCCCTTGAGCCTGTTTGACAAATCAACATAATGGGGGTCTGAGTATTGACAGGAAGTCGTTTTAGCGAAAACTCGCGCTGAGGCAATGGCCTTGCTCCATAGCACGTTCCGTGTGTCTTTCGATCAAAGTCTTCACGGATGTCTATGAGCAATGTGCCATCTTTCAGCAGTTCAAATGCATCATGAACCGATACTTCTTTTACCCTAAAAACGGTTAATTTGATGTTTTCGGTTTTTTTTACTGGCTCTTTTGTTTTCAACCAATCAAAAATAGACATAAAAAGATTGGGGATTAAAAGTGATAAGACCATAGCCAAATGTATGGCCGAAACCTACTTGGCATTTAAATAAAGGCTAATGCGGGTGAATGACCTGACAGACCTCTATCCACGTTTTTGAAACTCAGTAGGCGTTATACCATAGTGTTCCCTAAAGCACTTGGTATAATAGGCCACACTACTAAAGCCCACGTACAGAGCAATTTGCGTGATGGCGAGGGATTTTTGTCTTAGTAGTTGGGCGCTTCTTTCTAAACGAGCAATGCGGATGTAATTATTAGGCGTAGTACCAAATGCCATACGAAATTTCAGAAAGAAGAAGGTACGTCCCATCCCCATCTCACGCATAAGGGCATTTAGGGAAAAATTAGTGTTGTTCAAGTTTTGCTGGATGGCTTGCTCCACCCGTACCCTGAAAGCAGTCTTAGATTCGACACGCATACCAGTATTCGTTGGGGTTATCGAGTATGGTTAAAACTATCGAATTTCAGAATTTGGGGGTTATCACAATCGTCCGGTTCATTATAAAAATTGTCCGGAAACCTTTGAAACACCAAGACCACAAGCCATATACAGCATAAAAAAGGTTCAGCTTTCAAGAAGCCAACCCCTTGTCATTACAAGAGAAGTAGGAACTTAATATGCCAATTCTAAATTTCTTTGAACGCGCGTTTCTCTCCCTACCGCGTGATCTGCCCAGACACCACGATGGATGAAATTAATCCGCCAAAAACGCACTCGGCGGTTTGCCATATTTTTCGCGGAAGGTCTTGGTAAAGTACGCGACGCTGTTAAAGCCGACTTGGTAGGCAATCTCCGAAATCGTTAAGCCTCCTTTTTGAAGGAATGCAAGCGCCGTTTCCATTCGCAACGCTCGGATATAAACGACTGGGCTTACGCCAAGCTCTTCTTTAAACTGCTGATAAAAGACAGAGCGCCCAAGATTGAGCTGCGCCACTAAATCATCTACCGTTAAGTTTGGATTGGCAAGATGTTCCAAAACATACGCACGGACTACTGTTTGGAAGGAGCTTTCGGTTGCGGTTTTTGTTTGGGGTGCGACAATCTTGCTTAAGGAATCGCGGCGCACCACTTCCAATAAATTCCGTACTTTGAGTTGTAGCGCTTCGGTATCGAAAGGCTTGAGGATATAATCCACTGCCCCCAAGGAAAGCCCATGCAGCATATCTTCTTCGGAAGCACGCGCCGTCAGAAACAAGAAAGGAATGCCTTTGGTTTCGGGGTTTTGCTGCAAGGCTTCGGTCACTTCAAAACCGTTCATCTTAGGCATCATCACATCGCACAGCACCAAATCGGGTAAGACGGATTTTGCCATCTCAAGGCCTGTTTCGCCATTCTCGGCTTCAAACACCACATATTCGGTTTCAAACATCTGCCGAATGAAGGCGCGTAAATCGGGTTGATCTTCGATGATGAGCAAGCGGGCGCGGTCTTCGTTGGGATCGGCTTGTGGTACAGCGTTTAACGAGGACAACATGGGTAAACGCGAATCAAGCGTTTCGTAAGGTGGCGTAGCAAGCACTTCGGGCGCATTTTCCATGATGGGTAACACAAGTGTAAACGTGCTGCCTTTGCCAAGTTCACTTGTTGCGCGCAAGGTGCCATCATGCAGTTTTGCCAAGTCCGCCGCCAATGCCAATCCTATGCCCGTGCCGCCACCTTGTTTGTTTCGGTCGTCTTTTGCCTGATAAAATCGCTCGAAAATATGCGGCAAATCTTGGGGTGAAATACCGAACCCTGTATCGGTTACAGCAAGCGAAAGAGTTTTATCGGGCTGAATGTGGAGTTGTACCTTGATTTCGCCGCCTGCTTCGGTAAACTTAATGGCATTATTCAATAAATTACCCAAAATCTGCTCTAAGGCGGTCATACTCGCCCAAACGGGAATAGGCGCATGGGGCACTTCGACGACCAATTTAAGCTGTTTATAATCGGCAAGACTTTGGAAGGTGCCGGTAAAGCGCTTGGCAAAAGCTGCCATGTCCAACGCCTCTTTGTTCAATTCAAAACGCCCCGCCTCAATTTTGGTCAAATCCAAAATCTGGTTAATCAGCCCTTGCAAGTTCTTGACCTGTGACTGCATTTGATAGAGGGCTTCGCTGCCTTCTGCCGAATCCAAGTGCGGACGCTCTTTCTTTAATCGCTGAATCCAAGCCAAAAGCAAAGTAAGCGGCGTGCGAAATTCATGGCTTACATTGCCAAAGAACAGCGTTTTGGCTCGGTCTAAGGAACGCAGCTCTTCGGTTTGGCGGGCAATCACTTCGGTGCGTTCTGCCACTTTGGCTTCGAGTTCGCGGTTTTGCGCCTCGAATTGCTTGGTGCGATATTGCACTGCGTATTGAAATCCGTAGTAGCTGCCAAAACCGAGTAGCAACGCCCACAAAGAAAGCGCCCACCAACGCGCATACCAAGGCGGATAGACGTAGAAGGGAAACGCGGTTTCAGCGATGCGTCCATAGCCATCGCGCATCCGCACATGTAGCGTATAACTGCCCGAAAGATCGGCATATTGCCGTTCTGCATCGTTATTCCATGCCTGCCACTGGCTTTCTTCGCCTTCAAGTCGGGTTTGGTATTCGATGCCTGCGTCTGAACCTTCTCTATGCCCAAAATGGAAGCGCAAGGTGGAGACCTCCGTTGAAAGTGTCCATGAAGCAGGCATATTGGCTTTTGTCCCCACGTACAACGCTTCGCCTGAAACATGGTTAAAGACCGCCGACACCTCCACTGCAATCCGGGCCTGAGGTTTTTTCATGGCTTCGGGCTGAATGCGTGCCATTTTGCCAGATAAAGAACGCATCATCACCGAGCCATCGGGTAACGCAAAAAGCATATTTGCGCCATTGCGTTTATCTAAACGATACGGAAGCCCATGCCAAATATATTGCCCGTTTTCAACGGTGAAATACCCGGTTCGGTCTTCGGCGACGAGCCATAATTTGCCATCAGGAGCAGGCAATAAAGCATGAAGCGTGATCGTGGGATTGGGTTGCCAAATCTCGGTTGCGGCTTCCCAATTGTTGCGCCCAAAATGATAAACCTGAGTGCCGTCGTAGATAAATATCTTGCCGTTGTATTGAAAAATACGTTCCAAGGACATAAATTTTTGCGCGAATTCGGGAAAACGTGTGGTCGAAACGATATTTCCATTTGCATCGAATTTTAATCTGGTGAAGCGATCGGTTTTGTCCTTTCTTTCTTGTACCAACAATTCATCTTGCGATAACGCATACAAGTCATTGACCGAAAACTTGTGGGTAGCAAGCACTTTCCCTTGCTTGTCCATGATTCGCAAGCCGTTCTCATCGCCTGCCCAAACAAGGTTGGGCGCAAGACTCAATGTTGCGACAGCTTTGCAAGGAAGGTTCGGCGGAAAGGCAGTTTTTACCTCATTTTGCAGTTGCACGACTTGTCTTCCGTCACACACCCAAAGATTGTTATTTACACCAAGTGTTGCGGTAACAATTAGCCCTTTAGTGGTTGTGTAAATGGGTTTAAAAGGCAGAGTCCATGCTTCACTTAGTTTTTTACGCAGGATGTTTTCGCCTGTGATGATGTACGCATTGTCCTTATCCTGCAAGGTCTTGGTTAAACTTGAGATAGATTCGGTTTGTATTGAGGCTTCAAAATGAGAACGGACATCAATATAGCCCATGCCTTCTATGGTCGAAAACCAAATCCGATCTTGGTTATCTGCCAAGATATCGGTGGGCGGCGCATTGAGTTTTAAGTCGGTCGGACTCCATTGCTGAAGGGCTTTCCCCTCTTCATCGGTCATCACAATTTGTGCATTGTCCAAAAGAAAAACATAGCCACCCGAAGCAAGCGCACGATACATTCTGACCGCCACATTCGGGGCAAATCCTTGAATGCTAAAAGGTTTTAAACCTGAACTTGGGGAATACCGAAAAAATTGATGCGTAAAACTTTTCATCAACAAGTTTCCCTTTGCCGAACACCGAAGGTATAAGATATTGGTAACATCTCCGCCCGGTTTGGCAACGTCTAAAAGTACTTGTACGTTGCCCTTTTGGATTTTCACCAATTGGTAACTTTGATGATCTACGATGTAGAACGCATCGGGCGAATTGCAGTACGCAATGGTACCCGTTTTCCATAGATGCTCTAATTTCCCATCAACCTTGGCATGATTTTTAGCAAAAACACCCTCTGGACTCACAAAATAGACGGCATCTTTGGTGTTTTGAATATAAAAGGGTAAGATTTTTATTTGCCTCGATGTTTCAGAATTAAGGTCTATGATGTCAAACGTTCCATTGGAATTGGGCTTATACAAATTTGCCACACCTCTATTGCCAATATAAAGCCCTTGCTTAGAAGCGAAATAAGCCTGCCTTGTCCGCTCTGTCTCGATGATGCGAATCCACCGATTGCCGTCGTAACGGTAAATGGTGCGATCAATATAGCCATAGATATTTTGGTCTTCACCAAACGATAAACCCGTTACCGATTTTTCTACGCCCATCGCTTCCCAGGTCTTAAAGTAAACGGGCGAGGTATTTTGGGCAATCCCAACCAGAGGAAAGAAAAACAATAATTTTAGCACCCAAACTTTGTACATCAATAAAAGTAGTTAAGTTTACACCTCGAACTATTGACTAAATAGCGTTTATAAAATACATCCTTAGGGCCAAGTTGTTCTAAAAAAAGCGATCAACTGAAATAAAGACCTTTAAGATCAAGACGAACATCACCTATCACCCTCTGATTTAGTGCCGAACCGTTGCCTATAGGGTACCAATACCTCGAGAAAGACCATCTCATCCAAACTTGGAGTGGAACAAATAGGTTCGAAGAGTCGTTTTGGACAGGCGTAACCCAAGACCCATATGGCTGCAAAGTATCTTAATCCTTATACCGATTTCGGGTTCAAAAAACTCTTCGGCGAAGAAGCCAGCAAACCGGTCTTGATGGATTTCCTCAATGCCCTCTT
>JAEUSQ010000001.1 GCA_016788705.1 Bacteroidetes Order II. bacterium | reverse complement strand
CTGCAAATATACTAACAACGAATTCAGCCCCCCATCTAAACAGTCTCCGAGCTAATGGATTATCCTCCCCGCCCGTTACCTGTAACGAGGTGTTTGGGTTTAGCACAAATTCCGATTGCGCCCATTGGTCTAAAGTTAAAGTTTTCATAGGTGGTGTGGTATTAAATTGTGTATAGTATCAATTCATGAATTGAGATGAATTGAGATGAATTGAGATGAATTGAGATGAATTGAGATGAATATAGTAAATAGTGTATTTGCCTGTCAAGAGGAGTTTTAGATTTTCAGATAAAAAATATGATTCATTGTTTATATAGTGATTTGAAAGGGAGATTCCTGCCCCAGAGACAAGAAGAAAATAAGATGATTAGTGTTTAAGGCAATGGAAGTACGCCCGTTTGTCATCATAAAGCCAATAAACATTTCGTTTCTGTTCGAGCAATACATCCATAAAGCCCCACAACTATGTAGTCAATTCTGGTGGATGGACCTGAAACCATGGATGAACGTGCTCCCATTGCCCTGCCAGGCGGAACAACGTAGCTTCGTCGCCGATGGCTGCGGTGAACATACAACCAATGGGCAAGCCAGACGGCGAAAATCCGGCAGGAACCGACATAGCGGGCTGGCCTGTCAGGTTGGCAATGGGCGTATAGGGAGTATAGCTAAAGAGTTTTTTGGCCATTTTCTCTAATGTGTTTCCATATCGGATAAGGTGCGAGAGACCGAGACGATTCAAGAGGCGGACAGCCGTTTCCTCGAAAGAGGTTGGCGATAAAGCCCCCAATTTGGCCGGAGATTGTGAAAGAACGGGCGTAAGCAATACCGGAAATTGGGTATGGAGTTCACCCATTTTTCGGGACAAATCGTTCCATTGCCGTTTGGATTCCACAAATTTGGCGGCAGAGAGTTTCCGCCCAATGCTGGCCAATAAGTAGGTACTGGGTTCCATTTCGTGCGGTTTTACGGCTTTTCCGCGCTCTTTGCCTATCCTATTCAGGTCGGCAGCCGTTTCGGTGGCCACCAAATAGGTTTGTAATTCTGAAAAAACCGTTTGGTCATAGGGCAATGCTACTTCCTCGACGGTGTGCCCAAGGGCTTGCAACCGAACAATGACCTCGTTCATGATGTGTACCACATCTGGATGTGCCTCACCGAATGGGTGCCGAGAAAAATAAGCAATCCGCATAGGCGGCGGCGTGGTCTCGGCCTCTACTCGATAGGGTTTTTTCGGTAGCGGAATGAGGTATGGCTCCCCTGAAACCCGACGTGAAAACAAGTCTAAGTATGCAGCACTATCGCGTACCGACCGCGAGAGGCAACCATCCACCACGGCACCATTCCATATTTCCCCGTGTAGCGGCGCAAACGAAATCCGGCCACGCGAGGGTTTCATCCCAAAAACATGGCAATTGGCGGCTGGAATGCGAATGGAGCCACCGCCATCGCCACCAGAAGCCATCGGCACGATACCAGAAGCCACCGCCACCGCCGATCCGCCACTGGAGCCGCCTGCCGAGTGTTCGAGGCTCCACGGGTTGCGTGTGGCTCCAAAACGCTCTGGCTCGGTCGTGACCGTTAGCCCCAGTTCTGGCAGATTGGTCTTTCCGAAGATCGAAAACCCCGCTTCTTCCAAGATATTGGCTGCCCAACTATTTTTTGGTGACCGATAATCGCCCATTACGCGGCTTCCCATCCGGTAGGACGTGCCGGAAAGTTCGATCAAGAGGTCTTTGATCAAGAAAGGCACGCCTGAAAACGGCGTATCTGGCCGGATTTTGGCCAGGTGCTGCCGCGCCCGATCCGGAAAGAGGTCAATCACAGCATTGAGTTTTGGGTTAACTTCCACCAAGCGGGCCAATGCGGTTTCTAGCAATTCGGTTGGATGGACGGCCTTCGTCCGAACCAATTCAGCAAGGCCCAGTGCATCGTATTGGCGGTATTCTTCAAAGGTCATGGTAAAACAAGGGACAAGGTGCAACGGTTATAAAAAAGATGATGGGCGTTTCATCTTCGTTTGTCCAATACTTCATACAGGTTGGTTCGGCGGTCTTTCAGGTTTCGGACACTGCCGGACTCATGCAGGCTTTGTAGCAACGTAAAATCCACCTCCGTAACCAAGTGCATTTCTATGTTGGGCGTGGCTTCCGTCATAATGCCATTGGCCGGAAATGCAAAGTCACACGGGGTAAAAACTGCTGAAGCCGCAAAGTGCGTTTCCAGATTATGGACATCCTCGGCCAAACCCACACAGCCCGAAATCACAACATAGCATTCGTTCTCGATGGCCCGCGCTTGGGCACAATACCGCACCCGCCGGTAGCCACTGGCCACATCGGTTAAGAAGGGCACAAACAGGATTTGCATCCCCTCGGTGACGAGCAACCGGCTCAGTTCTGGAAACTCCACATCGTAGCAAATTAGCACGCCGATGCGTCCGCAATCGGTCTCGAAAGTTCGGAAGGTTTCTCCACCCGTCATGCCCCATGTTGCAGCCTCATCTGGAGTGACGTGGATTTTATCGTAATGCTCCACCCGTCCGTCGCGGTGGCAAACGTAGCCTCGGTTCAACAAGGCGCTCTGTTCAAGGACGGGCATGCTTCCTGTGATAATGTTGATCTGGTGTTTTTGGGCCAACTCACGAAACCAATCCAGTATCTCGTCGGAGTGCGAGGCCAATTCGCGGGCGGCTTGTGCAGCAGTAAGGTGGAAATACGGTGCCATCAGCGGGGCCACAAAGAACTCCGGAAAAACCACAAAATCGGCTTGATACGAAGCCACCGACCGCACAAAATAGGCGATGCGTTTTTTGATGGTAGCTATTTCTGACGAGGCGTGCATACTCCATTGCACTACCCCTATTCGGGCATTGTTCGGATACAAGGTCTTACAGATTATTTTTAAAATACCGTTGTGGGCGTGTATCTTCTAATATAGCCAAAAAACGAGCATTTGTCCGTAAATAAACGATTTACCTTTACGTAAGCCATGCAGGACTTCCCGCTTCATATTACAGTGATCATCCCAACCTTAGACGAAGAAGAACACTTGCTGCATACCTTGGAATCCGTGCGCCGCCAATCACCACCATTCCGGATTATCGTGGCTGATGGTGGATCGCTAGATGCCACACGGACATTAGCCGAGCCTGTCGCAACGGTACTTCAAGCCCCCAAAGGGAGGGGTATCCAAATGCACACGGCCACACAAGCGGCGGGCAAGACGGATGTTTTTTTGTTCCTCCATGCCGATACCGTTTTGCCTCCAAGTGCTTTCGAGGACATTCGACAAAGTCTTGAAAATCCAATATTTATGGCCGGATGTTTTAGGTTGCAGTTTGATGAAAATGGACTATTGATGCGTTTTTATGGTTTTTGTACCCACCTCCGTATTCGAAGAATGGTTTTTGGGGATCGTGCCATTTTTGTGCGGAAATCGGCTTATGAACAAGTGGGAGGCTTCTCTAATGAGCCTTTATTAGAGGATGCACTCTTGGTACGCGCCCTCCGTAAGTCGGGGCGTTGGGCTTTTCTACACACGCGGGTTACCACCTCCGCACGGCGCTTCCGGGCACATGGTTTGCTCCGGCAACAGATCAGGAATGTGGCCTTATATGTGGGTTTTTTGTGTGGATTATCACCGTCCTTTTTGGCGCGGTGGTATCGGTAAAAGCAATGCGGAAGGACCTTGCAAGACATCCAATTGCGCCACCATTTCATCAAAACGGCCTCAAAAGAGGTCTTTTTAGGCTTTTAAATAATTCTTAGCTACTTATACCTTCCATGGACCGATCATTGATTGAACAACCTGATGCGTGTGGGTAGGCAGCCTAAAAATTTAAAGAAGGAATATTGTTGGAACGGTCACTTGGCAAAGGCGTAAACAATCCATTCTTATAAACCATTACCATTCCGATGAAATTTTTTTACGCCCTACTTTGTGCTTTGCTACTTCCCCTTATCGTTTTTACACAACCTCGTTTTCCGGAACCCGGTTTTGTTTTTGATGACACCTCGTTGCCACGCATAGACCTTACCCTTTCTCCAGACTCGCTCCGCATGGCCGAAACGAACGTGACCAGCGACAAAGAATATGTGGCCCTGTTTCAGTTTACACGGCGTGGCGTGATAGAACAAGTAGAAAATGTTGGATTTCGCGTGCGAGGCAATACCTCGCGAAATGCCCAAAAAAAATCATGGAAAATCTCCTTCAATACCTTCCAAAAAGGCCGGAAATGGTATGGCTTAGAAAAACTCAACCTAAACGGTGAACACAACGACCCCTCGATCATCCGTGCAAAGTTGGCATGGAACCTCTTTCGACAATTTGGGGTGGCGGCCTCACGTGCCAACCATGTAAGGGTGTTTATTAATGGAACGTACTATGGCCTATACCTGAATGTGGAAAACATAGACGAGGAGTTTGTTCAATCCCGCTTTGGTAACAACAATGGAAATTTGTATAAGTGCCTCTGGCCTGCCGATTTGGCCTGGCGAGGCTCGGATCCGAATGCATACAAATTCACTTCTGGTGGCCGTAGAACCTATGAGTTAGAAACCAATAATGTTGCCGATGACTACACCGACTTTCGCGACCTCGTCCGGACCATTACCCAGACCTCCGATGCCGCTTTCCCAGTGGAAATCCAAAAGGTTTTTAATGTAGATGGCTTCCTCAAAGTGCTGGCAATGGATGTGGCTGTTGGTGGATGGGACAACTACTGGTGGCTTAAGAATAATTATTACCTATATAAAAACCAAGATACAGGATTGTTCGAGTGGATTCCCTATGATTACGATAACACTTTTGGGATAGACTTTGTGAGCCAAGACTGGGGCAACCGCAATGTAAATGCTTGGGGCAACCAATCCGAGGCACGGCCCTTGGTTACGAGGCTTCTGAAGGTGGATGCGTTTCGGTATCGCTACTTGTATTATTTAAAGCAAATCCTGACCAACCTGACGAAACCCGGAACCTTAGACCCCGAAATTAACCGCTTGTATAATATGAATGTAGATGCGGCATTGACAGATTCCTACCGTTTATTAGACTGGAATTGGGATATTACGTCCTTTACAAAATCCTACGACCAAGCTATAGGGGGACATGTTAAATATGGGCTTAAGCCTTACCTCACTACACGATACAACAGTGCCTTGGGCCAGATTTCCTTCACCAATATCCCACCCATTTTGCGTTATCCCAAACAATCGGCCTCGGTCTTATCGCCCAATATGCCCCTAGTCGTGCAGATTCAAGTGGAAGACGACCAGCCAAACCCTACCCTTACCCTCGCCTACCGTTTTAATGGTGGAGCCGAAGCGGCACTCCAGATGCGTGACGACGGAACCCAGGGCGACGCCGTCGCTGGCGATGGTTCATATTCCGTCACCATTCCGGCGATGGGTCAGACGGGAAGCCTATCGTGGTATATCGAGGCCGATGACGGGCGGCTGGGGGTGAGTACGTATCCTCCGGGCGCACCTGCTCAAACCAAGACCGTTGCGGTATTGACTTCACCGATTGTCCTGAATGAATTCATGGCTGAAAATACCAAAACCATTCCCGACGAAGCCGGACAATTCGAGGACTGGGTAGAGTTGTATTATGTCGGAGACCTTCCGTTTTCGCTGGAAAATTATTACCTCTCGGATGATCCCGCACGACCCGATAAATGGCCGATTCCCACCACGCAACTGGGACCTCAAAGCCGTTATCTCCTGATTTTCGCAGATGAAGACCGGACACAAGGCGCGTTTCATGCCAATTTTAAACTTAGTAAAAGTGGTGAATACCTTTCCTTGGCTAAAAAAGAAGGCAGCACGTTTATCATGATGGATGCCCTAACCTTCGGTCCGCAAACCGCCGATGTCTCCTTTGGTCGTGAGCCGGATGGAACGGGTAATTGGACCCTGAGAAACAAGCCTACGCCCGGGAAAGCCTACCTCACGGCCTCTAAACACGACGAACAACCGCTTGCCTTTACGGTCTCGTCCGCTTTTCCTAATCCATTTAGCCACACCGTACACGTTCCGGTGACCATGCCTTATGCCGGACAGCTAAAACTCACCCTCTACGACGTATTGGGGCGCATGATCTATCAGACGAAAACCCTTCAGCCTGCCGGACAACAAACCTTTGACTTATCTCCGGAAATACCCAATGGCGTTTATCTGTTGGAAGTACGAGTAGATTCAGGGCAAAACACCCCACTTAGAAAGGTAATACGGGTGGTAAAAAGCCGATAAAGCAGTATCGTTCCTTGGTCATTCGGATCACCAAGATACGTTTCTTGTTTCATGTCATCCTTTATCTAGTTGTTTGTTTTATAATTACTTAGCATATAGATAGGCAATAAGGGGGCGCAACACTGTAGTAATAAACATTGGCCCGTTGAATAGGGCTGCCAAGAGGTATAGAGAGAAGCACAGAGCTATAGCCTTGGGCCTACTTCATGCCCATACACCAAATACACTTTTATGTACTGACTTACTCGTCTTTACGTTTTTCTTAAGTTATTTGAAGATAAGTATATGGCTTTTTCTTAACCCGTTCTTGAAAAAGGTTTCTTTTACCCATCGTTATAGGAGTTTGTTTTTTTTGGTGACGCACTTGCGCATGCCGAAACCATGCCGGAGAAAACGTTTTCGTTTGTGGGTATTGAGGGTATTATTATGCTGGTCGTTATTAGGTTGTGGGGGAATGACCTTGTGATCCGTGCGTAGCCAATGCGGAAAGTGCCTTCTCGTTGCCACGGCAAAAACCATTTCGAGCAGTGTAGGCTTTGTGGTTGCTTATGTCCCATAAAGATATTCGGAATACAGGTATTGCAATAGACAACCCCAATTGGGAAAAGGTATTCCTGTAAAATTATACCCTCTTGTTGAATTGGCTGCAATTACGTCGTAACATAATCCAAACTCAATGCGACGTCTCACAGAATAATTAACCACTTAACTATTTGTTTTTATGGATGTAAATCTGCATCAGAAAAAAGGGATAGAACATTTGACAAAGGTCTTACGCTATTATCCGATGGTTCAGGAAGGACAACAAGCCGTTGTGGGGCTTACCCGCGAAGACTGGCATGTGCTGTGCGATACCTTATTTCACATGAATACACCAAGAGAAGTGATTCCTGAAGAAGTCTTGTCTTGGCGGTTTTCGGAAAAGGACGAGCAGATGGTTTTAGAAACGAAGCAAGGCGTTACCGTTTTGGTAGAAATGTTTTAACATCTAACCACTATGATGCAAACTCGTATTACAAAATTGTTTAATATCCCATACCCTATTGTTCAGGCGGGAATGATTTGGACAAGTGGATGGAAGTTGGCAGCAGCAGCGGCAAAAGCGGGGGCCTTAGGGTTGATCGGGGCGGGGTCTATGCATCCAGACAACCTTCGGCACCATATTCGGTCTGCAAAGCAGGCACTCGCTGGAACGAAAGGGGTTTTTGGGGTAAATGTACCCCTCTTATATCCGCAGATCAGCGAAATCATGGGTATCATTATAGATGAAGGGGTAGAAGTGGTCTTTACGTCGGCGGGGAATCCTGCTGCTTGGACCAAGTCTTTGCAGGCGGCAGGATGCAAAGTGGTCCATGTGACAGCTTCCACCAAGTTTGCCTGTAAAGCCCGCGACGCTGGATGTGATGCCGTAGTGGCCGAGGGTTTTGAAGCAGGTGGCCACAATGGTCGGGAAGAAACAACCACGCTGGTTCTGATCCCTTTGGTCGTGGAGGCTGTTGGGGAGGATATTCCGGTGATTGCCGCAGGCGGGATTGGAATGGGTTCGCAAATGGCGGCAGCGCTTGCACTGGGGGCGGAGGCCGTACAAGTGGGTAGTAGATTTGCAGCCACGCAAGAAGCCAGTTGTCATCCTGCCTTTAAAACCCGTATTGTGGCCGCAAAGGAAGGCGATACAGTATTGGCCCTCAAAAAAACCGTTCCGGTCCGCTTACTCCGGAACGAGTTTCAACAAGCCGTATTGGCCGCAGAGGCCCGTGGCGCCAATACGGATGAATTAAGCGCTTTGTTGGGAAAAGGGCGCGCCAAACGGGGTATGTTCGAGGGCGACATGGTAGAAGGGGAGTTAGAAATTGGACAAGTAGCGGCTTCCATCCACGATATTCCTACCGCCGATGAAGTCGTTCAGCGTCTAATGACTGATTGCCAAGCAATCCTAAGACGCCTCGGAAACGGGATGGGGTGAACAAAACAAGGTTGGCTTAATCCACCACTTTCACCAAAACCATGTTTGTTTTGCCCTTCGAAGGAATGGGCATACCAGCAGTTACCACAATTTTATCTCCTGGAACCACAACGCCTCGTTCTTTCAAAACCTGTTGAACCGTGGCAATGGCATCATCAGTATTGTGCTGGAACGGAATCCGCACACCCTGCGTCCCCCAAAGCAAAGACAATTGTGCAACCACTAACGGACTAACCGTACACGCATAGATTGGGACTTCGGGGCGGTGTTGGGCAATATTAAAAGCCGTGTTTCCAGAGTAGGTAAGGCATACAATGGCCTTCGCCTCCATATCTTTTGCCATACGGCACGCTGAAAGACTCACGCTTTCGGTAACGTCGCTGGGGTTAATGACGGCTTTGGAAGCTCTTCGAGAAATTAGCGGACTGGCTTCGATGGTACGTGCAATTTCGTCCATCACCCGAACGGTCTCTATTGGATAATTTCCGGAAGCCGTTTCTGCCGAGAGCATGATGGCGTCTGTCCCGTCCCAAACTGCATTGGCTACGTCGCTCGCTTCTGCACGAGTGGGGCGAGGGTTGTGAATCATGCTTTCCAACATCTGCGTGGCGGTGATAACAGGCTTGGCAGCATTGAGACAGAGGCGGATAATTTTTTTCTGAACAATGGGCAGTTCTGCCATTTTGGCCTCAATGCCCAAGTCTCCACGTGCCACCATAATCCCATCAGAAATAGCAATAATCTCCTCTAAATTAGTGACAGCTTCGGGTTTTTCAATTTTTGCAATAATTTTCACTTGGCTATCGGGCTTAAAAGTCCGGATAGACTCTCGCAAATAGGCCACATCTTTTGCGGCCCGAACAAACGAGAGGGCGACCCAATCCACCCCTGCTTCTAAACCAAATTTCAGATCATTCAGGTCTTTCTCGGTGAGGGCTGGTTGTTTGGCGGCAATATTGGGCAGATTTACCCCCTTTCGAGATTTTAGTGCTGCACCTGCACGAACCCTAACTTTAAGATCTGTATGGCTTAGGATCTCGGTGACTTCAAGCTCCACATTCCCGTCATCTACCAGTATGATATTGCCGATAACAGCCTCCTGTGCCAGCGAAGGATAGCTGACATAAATCCGCTCTTTGGTGCAAATCTCCAACGGCTCGGTTGTTAAAACCAGTTCCTCACCCATCGAAATCGGAAATTCTTCGTTCAGTAAACGTCCAAGACGAATTTTAGGGCCTTGTAAATCCTGGAGAATTGCAATTTCTTTTCCCATATCCTTGGACACTTTCCGGATTCGGATGATGCGATCCCAGTGTTCGTCGTGGGTTCCATGAGAGAAGTTGAGACGAGCCACATTCATGCCAACTTCAACGAGCTCGGTTAGTTTTTCGTAGCTTTGGGAGGCAGGGCCAATGGTGCAAACAATTTTTGTCCGGCGCTTCATGCAAAAGAGGGTAAGGTGAAAGAATATACAGGGCGCAAGATAGTGAAATTACGGTCGTTTCGATACGAGGTATAGGGGACCATAACTGCTTTTTAATCATTTGTTTTTATAGGCTTTAACGAAAGCGTCTAACTTTTATGAAGGTTAAGTCTTGTTTTCATTTGATGGAAGCGATTCCATCAAATGAAAACAAACAAACAAAAAATAGAGGGATCGTACTCGATTCGATAAAATAAAACCCGTAAGACAAAGTAAGGTCTTACGGGTTTTATACAGGTAGTCTGGATTAAGCGCCAAAGAGTGCTGCTTCTCCGGCATTAGGGGCACCATCTCCACCACGACTGTGCTCTTCTGAGGGGGGTGGGGCATGTGGATGTAATTCCATTGGGGCAAAAGGACGCTCACCCAATATCTCGACCAAGTCTTTGGCGGTCAGAATTTCTTTTTTCAGCAAAGCTTGGGCCAGCATTTCCAATTGCGCTTGCTTCTCTCGTAGCAACTGAAGCGTCCGCTGCCGTACATCATGGATCAAGTTTTTGGCCTCAATGTCAATTTCTAAGGCCGTCGCTTCCGAAAACGGTTTCGTAATAAAAGGATTATCTTCCCGACTGCTCATGTTGTAACTCACATAACCGATTTTTTCACTCATCCCATAATCCACAACCATTGCATATGCCAATTTGGTAATGCGTTCGAGGTCGTTTTGTGCGCCTGTAGAAATCCGGCCAAAGATAATTTCCTCTGCCACCCGGCCACCCATAGACATCACCATCCGATCTATGAGGGCTTCTTTGGTGTAAAGGTAGCGTTCTTCGGGCAAATACTGCGCATAACCTAAGGCAGCTAATCCTCGGGGGATAATGGAAACCTTTACAATTGGGTCGGCATATTCCGAGTACCAACCTGCAATGGCGTGGCCAGCCTCGTGATAGGCCACAATTTTCTTTTCTTCCGGAGAAATGAGTTTGTTTTTCTTTTCAAGGCCCGCAATGACTCGGTCTATCGCCTGCTCAAAATCCGCCATTAAGATGGCATTTCGGTTGAGTCGAGCGGCAAGTAGGGCCGCCTCGTTACAAACATTGGCAATTTCTGCACCAGCAAAACCAGGTGTCTGGCCTGCAAGCGAGTATAAATCTATGTCATCCCCAAGGGTTAAATGTCTCGTATGTACCTTGAAAATCTCGAAACGCTCTTTGCGGTCGGGGCGGTCTATTAAAATTTGACGGTCAAAACGTCCTGGACGCAATAAAGCCGGATCTAAAATGTCTGGACGGTTGGTTGCAGCCATAATAATGACGCCTTTATCGGTATTAAACCCATCCATCTCGACCAATATCTGATTGAGGGTATTTTCCCGTTCATCATTTCCACCCATCACCAATCCTTTTGCACGGGAGCGGCCAATAGCATCAATTTCGTCAATAAAAATGATACATGGGGCTTTTTCCTTGGCTTGAGCGAAGAGGTCGCGTACCCGAGCTGCGCCTACACCCACAAACATTTCCACAAAGTCCGAACCGGAAAGCGAGAAAAAGGGCACATTGGCTTCGCCAGCTACGGCTTTTGCCAAGAGGGTCTTGCCTGTACCGGGAGGGCCAACCAACAGCACTCCTTTGGGAAGTTTACCGCCCAGTTTGGTAAACCGTTTAGGGCTTTTAAGAAATTCCACCACTTCCTGAACTTCTGCTTTCGGTTCATTTAGCCCCGCCACATCGGCAAAGGTAATGCGCCTGTCAGAGTTAGCATCAAACAAAACTGCTTTATTTTTGCCTATGCTCAAAACTTGTTGCCCTGGATTCATCCTCCGAAACATAAAAACCCAAAGTCCTACAATCAGCAGCAGAGGGAAAATCCAGGTCATCAAGGTGCCTAACCAATTGTCTTCCCTGCGTGCACTAAACACCACTTGTGCCCCTTCTTTTTGTGCCCGATTGTAGTTTTCCACAAATGCAGTCAATTGATGGTCAAGGGGTTTGGTGGTCGTAAACCGACGCCGGGCCTTTTGTGCATCTTCCGAATTCCAGATGCTCTGCTGGACTTCATTTGGTGTCACTTTTTTCTCATTCAGGGCTTTTTGGGTGTATAAGCCAGAAATTCGGGAGTCATTGATCAATTCAACTTGCTCAATGTAGCCTTTTTCGATGAAATTAAGAAAAGTACTATAATCCAACCGATTTGGATTTGTAGAACCCATTAGATAGATATTGATAGCGCCAAGAATAATAAAAACAATGGCATAAATCCAAATGGGGGATCTATTCCGAGATTCGGGAGATCGTTTTTCCGGAGGCGAAGTTTGCTCTTCGGGGTTGATGCGCGGTTCTTGCGCCATAAGCGTTGCCAGATTTAAAGTGAATAGGTGCTTTTTTTATTGTCTGCTTTACGCCAAGGTCAAAGGTTTGGTTCCGTTAAAGACCCGTAAAGCCTTCTATACAGTGTGTTTTGGCAGACAAGAATTAGGTGAACAGGTTCGATGATGATGGGGAGTGCGCGAAAGGGCCTTGAAATATGCTCATGATAAAACGAATCAATCGTAATAAAATTCGGTATTATTGTATTAAAGAAAATTATATTCGAATATTCTAAAGTTTAACTAATCATTTATGGTGTGTAATGGTTGAATAAACGAATTTAGTATTATACTTAAAAATGTTTTCACAAAAAACCTTGTACCAATGACCATAACTGCTACGTGCGAACCGGAGACCCCAAAAATCCTTACCGCCTACGAAAAAGCTGCATCGGAAGGGATAGACCCACGGTGTATCCCCCAACATCTGGAAACCTCGCCTCCAATAGGTCAAGAAATTGTCGCGCCTTCATATACGGATGCCGAACACGGTATCTGGCAGCACCTTTTTGAACGCCAAATGGCCCTGTTGCCAGGACGGGCGAGCAAGGCATATTTGGAGGGGGTAACTGTTTTGGGGTTTCATGCGAAACAACTGCCGCCCCTCCGAGACCTGAGCGAAAAACTTTTTGTTGCAACTGGCTGGCAAATTGCCCGGATTCCTGGGCTGCTACATCCCACTGACTTTTTTGAACTCCTCTCTCGGCGGGTATTTCCCTGTACCGATTATATCCGCGAAGCCTCTGAATTGGACTATACGCCCGCACCAGATTGTTTCCACGATATTTTTGGCCATCTCCCAATGATTACCAATCCGCATTTTGCCAATTTCTACCAAGACTTTGGGCGTGCTGCGTTGAGGGCTACACCAGAGCAGCAAATTGGCTTAGAGCGCCTACATTGGTTTTGTGTGGAATTTGGCTTGGTTCAGGAAGAAGGCGGCAGGCGGATTTTTGGGGCTGGGGTCTTGTCTTCAAAAGAAGAGGTGCTTCATGCCCTTTCGGATAAGGTGACGGTATTAGACTTTGACCCCGACCGCATTGTGGCGCAAGATTACCAAGTGTGGCATCTGCAAAACACACTCTTTACCCATGCTTCTTATGCCGCGCTCGAAGCCGGATTTCGGCGGTGGTGTAGCGGCCAAAATCTGTTGTAGAAACGCCTAAGTATTAATTCAAAAACCCCGGCACAGAAAAAGTACCGGGGTTTAGGGCAGAGATATAAATCCGTGATTGGGTCTTATTTCAGCAACGTTGCCGCCTTGGTTTGGACAAAGTTGGCGCCTTGTACACGGTAGAAGTACAAACCACTTGGCAGACCCGCCGCATTCAACTTAAACGGAGTTGTTCCTACAGAAAGGGTTCCGTTGTGTAATAACCGCACTTCTTGGCCAAGCATGTTATAAACCGCAACCCGCACCTGTTGGGTAACTGGGAGCGTAAGCTCGAACGTGGTACTGGGGTTGAAAGGGTTGGGATAAGCACCGCTCAGCGCATAACCTTCCGGCAATTCCTCGCGGTCAGAGGCCGTAGCCACCAAATCACTCCAAACCGTGGAAATACGGATACCAGCTATTTTCCCACTATTGGTATTGCTTCCTTGACGAATGGCAATGTGACGTATATTTATCCCGTCTGCAGTAGTGCTCGCACCATTTACCGCCGTGGGAGTTGGCTCGGTGGCAGGAATGGTTTCTCCGGGCTTAAAGACAAAAAGCGAGCAGGTATCATTCAGTGTCCCATCAACGAAAGTATATTTTAATATAACGAGATTTGTTTCATTATAAGCATATGTAGTATTAGGGTAAACTGCGGTATCACTCGACCCTTTACTCACGCCCAGCTTTAATACGCCCCCTTCGTCTTTTAAGTGCATCCGACACAAAAAAGTGTTACCGAGGGCTGTACCTTCAGCAGAGGAACCCATGTGGAGAACATAGTCGGTGGTTGCACTGGCTGTTGCAACATTTACCATAGCAGAGGCATAGACCGATCCAGTGGTCGCGGTAGCAAAGCTACGGTGAACATCTTCCCTAGTACTCCCGCCTGCACTTAGGAACGAGACCGATTTGGTTCCGGATAATCCGTAGCCTGTAAACGTTAATTGATCTGTCAAGACATTAACCGGATTTAGCCCTTGTCCACTATGAGCCGCCCATAATCCGCCGGATTGCGTAACCAAGTCTCCCGTATTGTAGTTAAACGTCTCAGACATCAATATGGTCTGCGCCGATGCGGTGGGCGCGAAGAATAGTGCGATTGCACAAATTTGTATCCACTTTTTCATGGTTCTCCTTTTTTTGATGGATAGGAATTTTCTAAAGTTAATGGAAAGCACAGGAAGTAGCAAGTTTTTAGTGTTGCATTTTTGTGATCAGGTTTTTTTCTTGGGAAAAGCCCTTGGAAGAGGCTTATTTCTTGACCACAACCAATTCTAAACGCCTGTTCTTGGCGCGGCCTTCTTCTGTGGTATTATCACTAATCGGTTTGCCGGGGCCAAATCCTTGGGTACGGACAATACGTGATGCTGCAATGCCTGCTGCCACCAATTGGTTGTTTATAGCATTTGCACGTTCCAACGAGAGGGCCTTGTTGCGCAAAACAGAACCCATATTGTCTGTATGTCCTTCCAAAGCAACCGTCGTATGGGGATATGCCTTTAAGATGGCGACTAAATCCTGAACCGTTTTTTTTGATTCAGGGGTAAGTGTGGTGTTTCCGAATTCAAAATTTAGGTTATCAAATACAAACGTTTTTGGCGGGGTGGTTTCGGTACTGGCCAGGAATTGGGAAACTGCATAATTAATACTTCCCGTCATAAGGTCTAAGCGGACGCCATCGGGCAGCGTCACTTGTTCGGTTTGGGTGGATGATGCAGCAAAGTGTGGAGCAGAAGCTAAAGTGCGGGCAATCGGCTTGGTTGGTTGTAGGTTGCCGAAAGGCGCATAAAGGGCAAACACCGCTAGGATAAAGCCAATAAAAAGTACTGGCAAGCCAAAACGCTTTAGGAGTGTGTTTTCTGTAGTTGCTGCATTGGTTGTCATCGGAACTGGCGTGGCCGGAACAGAGGCCGCTATTTGGCCAATTCCTAATAGCCCCACTAAAGAGGCGGGCAGCAACGAAAGCAAGGCACTTTTTTGAGAGGCCAAATATCCTGTTAGTGCCAAAGGACTGATCCCGCCCGCTTCCCGTTGCAGGAGCGCCAACGTCCATGGTGCAAGTAAACTGGTTAGGCTCAGGCTGGAAAAATTACGGATACCGCTCGACCTAGCAATCTCGTTCACCACACGATCTGCCCGTTGTTGACCACCTAAAATATGGCGCAACAAAGAACGTCCGTGCTTAATGAGGCCGCGTGCCTTCATTTCTTCTTGAACCGATTGGGGAATCTCGGAGAGCAGGGACGTGGGATACTGACCGTCTCGCAAAAGTTCGGATAACCGTTGCGCACCCTCCGGCGTTTGGATCATCTGTACCAAACCGCCTATTAAAGACGGAATAACCTCTGCTATTGCTTTTTGTGTTTTAGGAACTTGTTCTCCAAATAAAAGAGCAATCCTACCAACGACTTCAGGTGATAAATAAGCCTTAAGTTGTTCAACTATGTGTGCTGACATGATGATTGGATATAATATAGAACCTATAAACAGGACTGGTAAAAACAAGTTACTTTAAGTGCTATGTTCAGACCATTGAATTTTAGCGGATTCATGAAAACCCTAAGCCTCCGTGGGCAAAGCAGGACCCTGTCTGTATTTACGTAGCAAGACCATGAGCACCGAGATGTCGGCGGGTGAAACCCCCGAAATACGTGAAGCTTGCCCAAGATTCTGTGGCCGTACTTTGGACAATTTCTCTCTGGCCTCTAAGGTAATATTCTTAACCTCCGAAAAATCAAACGTGTCTGGAATCGCCCACCGTTCCTTTTCGGCGGATAGGCTCACCAATTCTTGCTCCTTTTCCATATATCCGGCGTACTTAATCTCTATTTCTGCAAGTTCTGCGGTATTTTCCATCCCAGCCATCGGAGCAACCACGGTGTCGTATATGCCCATAGCCGCCAAAAGATCGGCAACGACAACCTGTGGGCGCAGTACCAAACGCGCTAAGCGGGTAGGGACTTGAATGGGGGCTGTGCCTACGGACGCCAAATACGCATTAATCGCTTCCGGCTGGGCATTGATCGTCTGGAGGTGGTATAAAGTAGCCTCAAGTGCGGCTTTCTTCTGTTGCATTCGCACGAGTCGGGCTTTTGAAGCCAAGCCCAGGCGATACCCGATTTCGGTAAGTCTAAGGTCGGCGGTATCTTGTCTAAGGGTAAGACGGTGTTCTGCGCGGCTGGTAAACATGCGGTAAGGCTCATCTGTGCCCTTGGCCACTAAGTCATCAATCAATACCCCAATGTAGGCCTGTGAACGGTCAAAAATAACAGGGTCTTTTCCACTAAGCTTTTGCACCGCATTGATGCCGGCCATCATTCCTTGAACCGCCGCTTCTTCGTATCCTGTGGTGCCATTTATCTGACCTGCAAAATATAATCCTTCAACACGTTTGGTCTCCAAAGAATAACGCAGTTGGTAAGGAGGGAAATAATCGTACTCAATCGCATATCCAGGGCGCAATAAGTGAACATTCTCCATGCCCGGAATCAGTCGTAGCGCATGAAATTGTACGTCTTCCGGCAAACTGGTCGAAAAACCATTCACATAAACCTCATGTGTATTGAGTCCTTCTGGCTCCACAAAAATCTGATGGCGGTCTTTATCTGCAAAACGATTTATTTTGTCTTCGATGGAAGGGCAGTAGCGGGGACCACGCCCGCCAATCGTACCATTAAACATAGGACTCCGATCAAACCCCGTCCGTAACATTTCATGAACCGATAGACTGGTATAAGTCAACCAACACGATCGCATTTCATTCGGCAGGGTATCGGTCATAAATGAAAACGGGCGCGGTTCTGGGTCGCCTTTTTGCTCCTCCATCGCTGCATAATTGATTGTCCGCCCATCTACACGCGGTGGTGTGCCCGTCTTAAGACGGCCCACCTCAAAGCCCAAGTTGGCTAAAGAAGCCGTTAGACCAGTTGCCGCCCGCTCACCACTCCGCCCACCACCGTATTGTTTGTCACCTATGTGGATTGTTCCATTTAGAAAGGTCCCATTCGTCAGGATAACCGTGGGTGCAAAAAACGATTGCCCGGTTTGTACACGTACGCCCTGAACCTGCCCTCCTTCTGCGAGTACCTCGGTGGTCATGTCTTGACGCATAAAGAGGTTTGGGAGTTGTTCCAATGCTTCGCGTATGGCCAAAGCATACGCCATCCGGTCGGATTGAGCGCGGGGACTCCAAACGGCAGGCCCTTTTGACCGATTGAGCATTTTGAATTGTATCCCTGTCTGGTCTGTCACAAGACCCATCAAGCCACCTAATGCATCTATCTCACGAACCAATTGACCTTTACCGATTCCTCCTATTGCTGGATTGCACGACATCTGCCCAATGGTATTAAGATTCATGGTAATCAATAAAGTACGAGCGCCCATCATACTTGCCGCCCAAGCCGCCTCGGCGCCAGCATGACCTGCGCCAACAACGATTACATCGTAATGAAAATAACTACTCACCATTGTGTTTGTTGATTAAGCGGGCTTCCACGCCTTATCCCGTTCTCTGTTTCCGATATTTACAAAGTATTTTTATCGGGTCACACAGCCTAACAAATGCTTTTGGCTGTAAAACCAAAGGGACATTCACCCGAATGCCCCTTCGCTGTGTACTTATTCCCAACCATCTCGCTTTACTCCATCGTCTCGTTTTGGAGCAGGAGGAGGAGACACTGGGGGAATATCTGCCGGAGGACCTATTTCCTCTTCTTCCTCTGTATCGCGTGGATTTGCAGGCGTCTCATTCGGATCTGGCTCTTCAACCGGAGGATTACCCAAGAACACTCGAACCACATCGTTTACGCGAAGCCGAGAGCCAGGTCCCGGAGACTGAGACGTAATCGAGGTGGTCTTACCATCATTATATGCTACACTAATACGTAATTGGTACTTCCTTAATAATGTTTGGGCTTCCGTCAGTGAACGGCCTGAAAGGTCTGGAATGGGTGGTGTTTTATAATTGATGCTCACCCAAAGCGTAATCGGGGTACCTGTCTTTACGGAAACGCGGGGTTGTGGATCCTGACGGATAACTGTTCCTTTAGACAACTGGGAAGTAGAGTCCTGACGGACCTGCCCAATCTGAAGCCCCATTTCCTTGAGGCGCATTTCCGCCTGCTGATCCAAGAGCATCGTCACATTGGGTACTTCCACAAATCGCCTCGATTCGCTATTGACAAATAAAATAATATGGCGTCCCGGCTTGACATGGCTTTGGGCAACTGGGCGTTGCTCTCCAACCACGCCAACCGGAAAAGCTGGATTGTGGAATTGCTCTCTGGTCTCAACAATGAATCCCGCATCCTCTAATATCGCCATCGCTCGCTCTTTAGGCATATTGACCACGTTGGGCACTTCCATAGAGCGGCCCTGCATCGTGTACCAAGGCAAAATCAAAAAGTGCATCAAGACAAAAAGTCCGATAAGAACGCCGAAAATGCCGAAAATGCCAAGCCAGAACGTTTTGGTTTTGAGTACTTCCCTTATATCGTCCCAAGTAATTTCTCCTACGGAGGAAAGGTTCAGGAAGTTGGTCTTTAAGCGCATGAGAAACAGGATACAAAGTGGATGGATATCAAAGAACACAATATAAGGACATCCCTCAAAGAATAACTTTGAAAAAGCAATGCCATTAGGCTTCTCAGAACTATTTTGAGTTTACACCAAGGCGACAAATGAATGAATGAAAGGTGAGGATGGGTAATGGAAAACGTTTTTCGTGGAGAGGCGATTAAGGAATGGCAAAGGTTGTGTTTGGAATGCAGGTATTGCTTGCATCAATTGTGCCCAATGCCGTATTATCGCATCCCGCCTAAATAATGGCGGGGCGGCTGAAAGGCCAAAACTCTTTGAAAAGATGAGATAAAGCGTGAAGTAAAAAAGAAGTTTTATTTCTTACTTGACTTTAAGTTTTAAATCATCTTACATTACTGTTCTGTTTAAAAATTGTTCTATGAAAAGCAGTTAATCACAAAAAAATTAAATTTCGAAGTGATTGTGAAACACAAAATAATGCTTGACTTAAAGTTTTTTAAAGTGTATCTTGCTTTTCTGAATAAAAATGCGATGCGAAAATAGTTCTTGATAAGTTTGTTAGGGTTTACAATTTATTTTTAAATAGATTTGTCAAACTTGAAGTGATTGTGAATCACGAAAAAGTACTTGACAATCTGGTTTTAGAAGTTGTACATTGCAAGCCCTGAACAAAACGTCGAAATTCTAAATCGGCGCATCAGAAAACAGTTCTTTGATAAGATTGGAGATATAGCGAGGCTCAGTCAATTCAAAAATAGAAATTGGCAAATAGCAAAAAATACTTTACATCGGAGAGTTTGATCCTGGCTCAGGACGAACGCTGGCGGCGGGCCTAACACATGCAAGTCAAACGAGCAGTCCTTCGGGATGGGCGAGTGGCGCACGGGTGAGTAACACGTAGAGAATCTGCCCTTAAGTGGGGAATAACCACTGGAAACGGTGGCTAATACCGCATATTGACTTTATACCACATGGTATTTAGTTGAAAGCCTTTAGGTGCTTAAGGATGACTCTGCGGCGGATTAGCTAGTTGGTGAGGTAATAGCTCACCAAGGCGACGATCCGTAGCTGGTCTGAGAGGATGATCAGCCACACTGGCACTGACACACGGGCCAGACTCCTACGGGAGGCAGCAGTGAGGAATATTGGACAATGGACGAAAGTCTGATCCAGCCACGCCGCGTGCAGGATGAAGTCCCTCTGGGGCGTAAACTGCTTTTATATGGGAATAAAAAGATGGTCGCCATTATTGAAGGTACCATATGAATAAGCACCGGCTAACTACGTGCCAGCAGCCGCGGTAATACGTAGGGTGCAAGCGTTGTCCGGAATCATTGGGTGTAAAGGGTGCGTAGGCGGATTGGTAAGTCAGAGGTGAAAGCCCGTAGCTCAACTACGGAATTGCCTTTGATACTGCCAGTCTTGAGTCCTGGAGAGGTTACTGGAATTCGTGGTGTAGCAGTGAAATGCGTAGATATCACGAGGAATACCCGAAGCGTAGGCGAGTAACTGGACAGGCACTGACGCTCAGGCACGAAAGCGTGGGGAGCAAACAGGATTAGATACCCTGGTAGTCCACGCTGTAAACGATGAACACTCGACGTTGGCCCTGTATGGGGTCAGTGTCTAAGCTAACGCGTTAAGTGTTCCACCTGGGGAGTACGATCGCAAGGTTGAAACTCAAAGGAATTGACGGGGGCCCGCACAAGCGGTGGAGCATGTTGCTTAATTCGATGCAACGCGAGGAACCTTATCCTGGATTCAACGTAGCCGGACAGTCTGTGAAAGCAGATTTTCTTCGGACTGGCTACGCGGTGCTGCATGGCTGTCGTCAGCTCGTGTCGTGAGATGTTGGGTTAAGTCCCGCAACGAGCGCAACCCCTACTACCAGTTACCAGCGGGAAAGCCGGGGACTCTGGTAGGACTGCCTGCGCAAGCAGTGAGGAAGGTGGGGATGACGTCAAGTCCTCATGGCCTTTATGTCCAGGGCTGCAAACGTGCTACAATGGATGGTACAATGGGTTGCCACTCTGCGAAGAGGCGCTAATCCTCAAAGCCATCCTCAGTTCGGATCGGAGTCTGCAACTCGACTCCGTGAAGTTGGAATCGCTAGTAATCGCGCATCAGAACGGCGCGGTGAATACGTTCCCGGGCCTTGTACACACCGCCCGTCAAGCCATGGAAGCTGGGGGTGCCCGAAGTCCGTAGCCTAACCGAAAGGAGGGGGCGGCCGAAGGTAAAATCAGTGACTGGGGCTAAGTCGTAACAAGGTAGCCGTACCGGAAGGTGCGGCTGGATTACCTCCTTAAAGAGCAAAGCGTATTTATTACGCAAACTAAGGTGGTACACACTTCTCCGAGTGTGATACTGCCGGTCTAATTTGCCTTTTTTATGAGTCTTGATGAAAATCGACTCATAATTGGTTGGGTCTCGCTATATCTCTTTCTTATTAAAACATTGTTCTTTTTATGAACGTGAGGGGTTGCATACCAAATTTTTGGGATTGTAGCTCAGGTGGTTAGAGCGCACGCCTGATAAGCGTGAGGTCGGAGGTTCAACTCCTCCCAGTCCCACAGTGCAGTTATCTGCACGACCTCTTTCTGAGGGCCGCAATCAGGCGGGGATATAGCTCAGTTGGTAGAGCACCTGCTTTGCACGCAGGGGGTCAGGAGTTCGAGTCTCCTTATCTCCACTCATCTGTCGAAAGACAGATATGTTCTTTGACGTAATGTAAGGTTCTGCAAAAAGTAAAGATTGCGCTTCATAAGATTTAATTTTGATATCATAACGGTATCTTTCATAATCTTTGAGGAGTAGCATTCATCGAGTAAGAGTTCTTAGTAACGTACCGCTCTAAGCGGTATGATAATAAACAAGTGAGAATCTGAGGCGTATAAAGAGGCATAGTTAAGTTACTAAGGGCACATGGGGGATGTCTTGGCATGAACAGGCGATGAAGGACGTGATAAGCTGCGATAAGCTACGGGGAGTTGCACAAAGACTGTGATCCGTAGATTTCCGAATGGGGCAACCCGGCAAGTTGAAGACTTGTCATCTCGAAAGAGAAGCGAACCCAGGGAACTGAAACATCTAAGTACCTGGAGGAAGAGAAAACAATAGTGATTCCCTGAGTAGTGGCGAGCGAAATGGGAACAGCCCAAACCAAAAAGTTTCCGGATTTTTTGGGGTTGTAGGACTCACATAACGCGACTACCAATCCAAATTGAAGTCGTCTGGAAAGCGACACCATAGAAGGTGATAGTCCTGTAAGTATAAGAAAAGTAGCGTAGTGAGATTCCTGAGTACCACGGGACCGGAGAAATCCTGTGGGAATCCGCCAGCACCATCTGGCAAGGCTAAATACTCGTTCATGACCGATAGTGTACCAGTACCGTGAGGGAAAGATGAAAAGAACGCTTAGTAAGCGAGTCAAAAGTACCTGAAACCATGTGCCTACAACCAGTCGGAGCCCCTTTGTGGGGTGACGGCGTGCCTTTTGCATAATGAGCCTACGAGTTGCGCTTGACTGGCAAGGTTAAGACCTTAAGGGTTGAAGCCGAAGCGAAAGCGAGTCTGAATAGGGCGTATAGTCAGTTGAGGCAGACGCGAAACCGGGTGAGCTACCCATGACCAGGATGAAGTAGTGGTAACACACTATGGAGGTCCGAACCAGTGAACGTTGAAAAGTTCTTGGATGAGTTGTGGGTAGGGGTGAAAGGCCAACCAAACCCGGAAATAGCTCGTTCTCCCCGAAATGTATTTTGGTACAGCGTCGTATTAGTGTACGGAAGGTAGAGCACTGATAAGGCTAGGGCCCTTCGCAGGGTACCAAACCTTGACAAACTCCGAATGTCCGATACATGGTGTACGGCAGTGAGGGCACGGGAGATAAGTTCCGTGTCCGAGAGGGAAAGAACCCAGATCATCAGCTAAGGTCCCTAAGTACAAACTAAGTTGAACAAAGGATGTTCGACTGCTTAGACAACTAGGATGTTGGCTTAGAAGCAGCCATTCATTTAAAGAGTGCGTAATAGCTCACTAGTCGAGCGGTTGAGCGCCGAAAATAATCGGGCATCAAGTTTGTCACCGAAGCTATGGGCTTCTTTTAGAAGCGGTAGGGGAGCATTCCAGCGACGCAGAAGTCGTAAGCGTAAGCTACGGTGGAGTTTCTGGAAACGAAGATGTAGGCATGAGTAACGATAAGACGGGCGAAAAACCCGTCCGCCGTAAGCCCAAGGGTTCCTGATCAACGTTAATCGAATCAGGGTTAGTCGGGTCCTAAGGTGAGGCCGATAGGCGTAACCGATGGAAAACAGGTTAATATTCCTGTACCACCCCAAAACGTTAACTTAAGGCGGGACACAACCGTGTAGCATCCGCGAACAGACGGATGTTCGTTGAAGCCGTGTAGGGCGTAGCGTAGGCAAATCCGCGCTGCAATAGCCTGAGCGTTGCGACAGTAGCTGGAATCTTCGGAGGATGGCATAGTGGTGTAAAGCGGTTGTCTAGAAAAGCGTCGTAAGTTGTTAAGGGTGTCCGTACCGTAAACCGACACAGGTGGGCGAGGAGAGTATCCTCAGGCGCTCGAGTGATGTACGGCTAAGGAACTCGGCAAATTAGCCCCGTAACTTCGGGATAAGGGGCGCCCCCCCACATATAAAAGCGTGAGGGGGCCGCAGTGAAAAGATCCAGGCGACTGTTTAACAAAAACACAGCTCTCTGCTAAATCGCAAGATGACGTATAGGGAGTGACACCTGCCCGGTGCTGGAAGGTTAATTGAGGTGCTTAGCGCAAGCGAAGGTGCTGATCGAAGCCCCAGTAAACGGCGGCCGTAACTATAACGGTCCTAAGGTAGCGAAATTCCTTGTCGGGTAAGTTCCGACCTGCACGAATGGTGTAACGATCTGGATACTGTCTCGGCCGTACGCTCGGTGAAATTGTGGTGCCGGTGAAGACGCCGGCTACTCCCATCGGGACGGAAAGACCCCGTGCACCTTTACTACAGCTTTACATTGACTTTGGCCAAAATTTGTGTAGGATAGGCGGGAGACGATGAAGTGGGGGCGCCAGCTTCCATGGAGTCAACCTTGAAATACCGCCCTGATTTTGGCTAGAGCCTAACCTGTGGGAGTGGATCCCAGGGAACAGTGTATGGTGGGTAGTTTGACTGGGGCGGTCGCCTCCTAAAAAGTAACGGAGGCTTACAAAGGTACCCTCAGCACGGTCGGTAATCGTGCGTAGAGTGTAAAGGCACAAGGGTGCTTGACTGCGAGACATACAGGTCGAGCAGGGACGAAAGTCGGTCTTAGTGATCCGGTGGTTCTGTATGGAAGGGCCATCGCTCAAAGGATAAAAGGTACGCCGGGGATAACAGGCTGATCTCCGCCAAGAGTTCACATCGACGCGGAGGTTTGGCACCTCGATGTCGGCTCATCGCATCCTGGGGCTGAAGAAGGTCCCAAGGGTTGAGCTGTTCGCTCATTAAAGCGGTACGCGAGCTGGGTTCAGAACGTCGTGAGACAGTTCGGTCCCTATCTGATGGGAGCGCAGGAAGCTTGAGCAGATCTGATTCTAGTACGAGAGGACCGAATTGGACGAACCTCTAGTGTATCTGTTGTGGTGCCAGCTGCATCGCAGAGTAGCTATGTTCGGATGGGATAAGCGCTGAAAGCATCTAAGCACGAAACCCGCTGCAAGATTAGGCTTCCCTTATGGGTCGTTGTAGATGACAACGTTGATAGGTGACAGATGTACGCATGGCAACATGTTTAGTCGAGTCATACTAATTACCCATGAGGCTTAACTAATGCCCTTTTATACGCTCCACATTCTTTCTTGATGAATGCTTACGGAGCAGAAACCTTACATTACGTCAATAGTTTTGACTGCTTCGCTGAAGCGTCGCCGAATTCCTGGTGATTATAGCGTGAAGGAACCACCTCTTCCCATTCCGAACAGAGAAGTTAAGCTTCACAGCGCCGATGGTACTGCTCAAAAGGTGGGAGAGTAGGTCGTCGCCAGGTCAATTTTAAACCCCAACACAAATGTGTTGGGGTTTTTTTTTAGTGCGCCCGGCATGTGCGCAGACTTGGCGGTGGAAGTCCGCTATACGCTTGGCAGCGAGGAGTATTAGCCAAAGGCAAGGGTGTCCGTCGCGAGGCGGAATCTGAAGGAAGCCGGCGGCAAAGTCCCGACCTGACGAACAGA